>JBKPOL010000164.1:0-5139 GCA_046733075.1 Pseudomonadota bacterium
GGGCGCGGATGTCGTCGCGAAAGCATTCGAGCGTCGGGCCGGCGTCGAAGATGTCGACATATCCCTCGTAGCGGAAGCCTTCCTGCTCGAGCATCGTCCGCGCGGCGCGGGTGTCGTCGTGCACTTCGGCGATGACGGCGCGGGCCGACAGGGGCAGCAGGTTTGCATACACGGGATAGCGCGGCATCAGCTCCGCGACGAACGCTTTCTGGCCGATGCCGGTCAGGTAATCGGCGGTCGAATACTCCATCGCGAAAAAATGCCGGCCGAGGCCCTCCCAGAACGGGCTCGTGCCGTCGGCGTGCAACCGGCCCCGCAATTCGGCGATGACCTTCGGTGCGAAGAGCTCGGCGAATTCGCCGATGAACATCAGCCGGCATTTAGCGAGCAGCGCGCCGTTCTTGCCGATGCGGTAGCGCTGATCCAAAAAGAGCGAGCAGAGCTCCGTATGCCCGGTGTGGTCGTTCGACAGGAACAGCGTCGGCGACGCGGTGTAGACGTTCAGCGCGCGCGACGCGTGCACCAGCGTTCCGACGTGGTAGTTGTACCAGGGCTCCTTCAGGCCGAGGGCAGCTTCGATTGCACTGATGCCGACGACGCGTTCCGCCGCGCCACTTCCCCCTTCGACGAGCACGAACATGTAGCACGCGGTGCTCTTGTCGGCCGCGCCGGCAAAGGATGCGAGCGAACGCTCGATGCGCTGCTGAAGGCGCTCGCGGTCGGCCGGAAGCGTCGTCAGTCCGGTGCCCGTGCGCTCGGATAGCGCGAGCACGACCGGAAGGTCCTCGCGCGCGATCGGCCGGATGAAGAACATTGGCGGCCGGGACGCGAGCGCTTACTGGAGCGCGCGGTTCAGCGCCGTTTCGAGACGCGCAAGCCCTTCCAGGATCTCGTCCAGTGAAATGACGAGCGAGGGGGCGAGACGCAGGACGTCCGGTCCCGCGACCAGCACGATGAGGCCTGCGTCGCCCGCGGCGGTCATCACGTCCATCGCCTTGCCGCGCCACGTTTCGTCGAGTTCGCAGCCGATCCACACGCCTTCACCGCGCAGGTCGCGGAACACGCGTCGGCGGCCGTTGATTGCGCGCAAGCCTTCCATGAAGAGCGCATGGCGCGCCTTCACGCCGTCCAGCACCTCGGTCGTGTTGATGACATCGAACACCGCGCCGGCTACGGCACACGCGAGCGGATTGCCGCCATAAGTCGTCCCGTGTACGCCCACGGAGAACGCGCTTGCGACGTCGCTCGTCGTCAGCATCGCGCCGATGGGGAATCCGCCCCCCAAGCCTTTCGCGCTCGTCAGGATGTCGGGGACGATACCTTTCTGCATATACGAGAAGAGCGCCCCGGTGCGTCCCATTCCACTTTGGATCTCGTCCAGAATCAGCAAGGCGCCGTGCGCGGTGCACAGTCGTCGTGCAGCCTGCAGATATCCGGGCGTGCCGGGCGTCATGCCTCCTTCTCCCTGCATCGGCTCGAGGATCACCGCGCAGATTTCCGCACCGCGCGAGGCGAACTCGGCCTCGAGCGCAACGACGTCGTTGTACGGCAGGTGCGTGAAACCCGAAGGGTTGGGGCCGAAGCCCGTCGCGTACTTCGCCTGCCCGCCCGCAGTCACCGTAAAGAGCGTGCGCCCGTGGAACGCGTTCAGCGTCGACACGACACGCATGCGATGCGGCCCGGAGCGATCGTGCGCGTAGCGTCGCGCGAGCTTCAGCGCCGCCTCGTTCGCCTCGGCGCCGGAATTGCAAAAGAACACGCGCTCCGCGAACGTCGCGTCCGTCAGCCGCTTTGCGAGCCGGAGCGCCGGCTCGTTTGTGAACCAGTTCGAGACGTGCCACAGCGTACGCGCCTGCGCCTCGATCGCTTTCACCATCGCCGGGTGACAATGGCCGAGCGATGTAACGGCGACGCCGCTCGCAAAGTCGATATACATGCGCCCGGCCTGGTCCCAGACCCGGGATCCTTCGCCGCGCACCGGAATGAACGGCGCGGGCGCGAAGCACGGCACCATGTAACGGTCGAAGTCGGCGCGCGACACGGGCAGCGTGTCGGCCGCGCTCGTCGCGACCGGCGCGTTCGACGTGTGGGCGACGACGGATTGCGCGGCGGATGAGGAGGGCATCTTCGGCCTGTTCAGCCCGCGGCCGCGACGATCTGCATCTCGACGCGGTATTCGGGATCGGCCAGACGGGCCTCCACGGTCGCACGGGCCGGCGGATCGCCCTGGGGCACCCATGCGTCCCACACGGCGTTCATCGCCGCGTAGTCCGTCATGTCCGCGAGATAGATCGTCGCGGAAAGGATCTGGGACTTGTCGGTCCCTGCCTCGTCCAGCAGGCGGTCGATCTGCTGCAGCACCGAGCGCGTCTGTCCCGAGATGTCGGCCTTGCGATTCTCGGCGACCTGCCCGGCGAGATAGACGAGCCGTCCGCCCGGCGGCGGTGCGTAGATCACGAGGTCCGAGAGGCGCTTACCTACATTCCGGCGTTCGATCGTCATGCTGCTATCCTCAAGGGTGACTTTGCGGGTACACGTTCGCGCAAACCGTTCTGCTCGGCGCGTTACGATCCCGCGAAGGTTGGCGTTGCGATTCGCGAAGTGTAGTCGAAAATGACAGCCCGACTCGCAGTCTCCGGCGGCGCAGCGCTGATGGCGATTGCCGTCGCATTCGGCGCGTTCGGCGCGCATGCGTT
Source organism: Pseudomonadota bacterium (assembly GCA_046733075.1). Lineage (GTDB taxonomy): Bacteria > Pseudomonadota > Gammaproteobacteria > Burkholderiales > Casimicrobiaceae > VBCG01. The sequence goes on from JBKPOL010000164.1 coordinate 2,697, forward strand.
GAAGGCCCGCATCGCGCCGGAAGCGCTGACGCTGTGGCAGACGGGCGTCGAGTATCACGCGTGGCACGCGCTCGGACTGCTTGCGACCGGCGTGCTGATGCTGCACATGCCGAATGCCCGTGCGCTACGACACGTCGTCCTGTTGTTCCCGAGCGGTATCCTGCTCTTTTCGGGAAGCCTCTACGGCCTGGCACTCGGCGCACCACGCGCGCTCGGCATGGTGACACCACTCGGCGGCGCTGCATTCATCGCGGGATGGGCTCTCCTTTCGGTTGTGGCCGCGCGGGGCCTGATTGACGTTGCGGCGCCGGGCGATGATCGCTGAACCACGAATACCTGCGGAATTCGCGAGGTGTCGCAGATGAAACGGAGGACACGTTGAAAGCCGTATTGATGATGCGCGCGGGCGAGCCCGACGCGTTGCAGTTGGCCGACATACCGGTGCCGACCGCGGGAGAGCATGACGTCCTCGTTCGGCTCCACGCTGCGGGTATCAACCCGCTCGACACCAAGGTCCGCAAGCTCCACATGTATTACCCCGAGAACCTACCGGCCGTCCTGGGCTGCGATGGTGCAGGCGTCGTCGAGGCCGTTGGCAACGCCGTGACACGTTTCCGCACGGGAGACGAGGTCTATTTCTTCAACAATGGCATTGGTGCCGCGCCGGGAGCGTATGCCGAGTACACAGTCGTGCACGAGGATTACCTGGCGCGCAAGCCTGCGAAGCTCTCGATGATCGAGGCTGCGGCGCTGCCCCTCGTGCTGATCACTGCGTGGGAAGCGCTCATCGATCGCGTTGCGCTGAAAGCGGGCGAAACCGTGCTCGTCCACGCGGGCGCCGGCGGCGTCGGCCACATCGCCGCGCAACTTGCGCGCAATGCAGGAGCGCGTGTCGCGGCAACCGTCAGCAGTGCCGACAAGGCACGCTATGTGGAAACGCTCGGTGCCGAGCGGACGATCGACTACAAGCAGCACGACTTCGTCAAGGAGACGCTCGCATGGACCGGCAACCGGGGTGCCGATGTCGTCTTCGACACGCTCGGTGGGCGCACGTTCTGCGGCTCCTTCGACGCCGTCCGCTTGTACGGGCGACTGGCGACCCTGCTGTCAACCGTATGCGAGCTGCCGCAGATCAACCGCGCGCGACTGCGGAACATCACCGTTTCCTACGTGCAGATGACGATGCCGCTCTATTTCGGCAACCACGAGCTCCGTTGCGCGCAAACGCGCATCCTCGAGCGCGGCAGCGAGCTCGCAGACGAGGGAAAACTATCGGTCAAGGTGAGCGAGGTGCTGCCGCTTGCCGAAGCGGCGACCGCGCACCGCATCGTAGAAGAGGGACACACGTTCGGCAAGGTGGTGCTCCGCATCGACTGAGGGGGGCTTCGTATCGCAAGCGGTTCCCGGCGGAAACGAGGCCGAGCACCGCGTGTCTGCACGTTCCTTCGCGCAGGCGATTACGCCAGGACGATCCCGACCGATACGGCGAGCAGCAGTATTACGCCGGGACGATCCGGACCGATACGGCGAGCAGCGGTACTACGCCAGAACGATCCCGATCGATACCGCGACCAGCAGTACGAGCGTCACCTGCCGGAAGCGGCGTTCGCTCACGCGTTTGAATATCCAGCTTCCGGCAATCACGCCGCCGAAGAACATCGGGGCGAGCAGCAAGGCGGTCAGCATGCCCGGGCTATCGAGCAGTCCCCGGCCGGCCAGCATCACGAGTCCGGCGATCGAGATGAACACGACGTAGAGCGTCAGATTGGCGCGCGTCACGTGCACGGGATCCGGTCCCGACAGCAGGTAGAGGATCACGGGCGGGCCGCCGATGCCCGTTGCACCGAGCAAGGCGCCGCTCAGGCCGCCGAGCGCCAGCGAGCTCGGAACGCCGTGCGGCCCCTTGTAGCGGGCTCCCCACAGCACGAGCAGCGAAAAGACGAATACGACCGCCGCGATGACGCGGCGGAGCGCCTCCGGGTTCGTATGCACGAGCACATAGCCGCCCAGCGGAATTGCAGCAAACGCGGCGAGCGACAGCGGCAGCATCAGGCGCCAGTTGGCCTTTGTCGCCGCGTCGGGAATCATCGGCGCGGCCGCGAAGGCTTCGAGCAGGAGGACCGCTGCGATCGCGGCGCGCGGCCCGAACAGCAGCGCAAGCGGAGGCGTCATCACCATCGATCCGCCAAAGCCGGTCACGCCGCGAACGATGCCTGCGACGGCGGCGATCGCCATCGCGGCCAGTCGCGAAGCGGTGAGGATGTCGTCGATGGACGAGGAGTTTGCCGCGGCGTCAGGCCGAGATCGTCATCTCCGTCCCTGCGAAACGGATGCGGGCATGACAGAGGTCGGCGCGCATGCCAAGATGATGGATCAACTCCTGCAGCGGCGAGCTCCTGAACCGGTACGTGGGCTCCGGCTTTTGCAGCGGTGCGAGCAGTTC
>JBKPOL010000165.1:0-2267 GCA_046733075.1 Pseudomonadota bacterium
GTCTTCGCCTTCGGGTCGATGTCCTTCAGCGTCTCGCCGTCGTACACGCGCATCTTGGAATAGATGCTCGAGTTCTCCGGTTCCTTCAAGCGGGTGAGCACCGAGAACTGCGCCATCATGTCGAGCGTTCCCGGTGCACAGGGCGCACCGGAAAGGGACGAGTTCGCGAGCAGCTTCTCGTAGATCTTCACTTCCTCCGAAATGCGGAGGCAGTACGGCACCTTGACGATGAAGATGCGGTCTAGGAACGCTTCGTTGTTCTTGTTGTTGCGGAACGTGTGCCACTCCGACTCGTTCGAGTGGGCGATGATCAGGCCGTTGAACGGAATCGCAGAGAAGCCTTCGGTGCCCTTGAAGTTGCCTTCCTGCGTCGCGGTCAACAGCGGATGCAGCATCTTGATGGGCGCCTTGAACATCTCCACGAATTCCAGCAAGCCCTGGTTGGCGAGGCAGAGGCCGCCGGAATAGCTGTAGGCGTCCGGATCGTTCTGGGACAGGCTTTCGAGCTTGCGGATATCGACCTTGCCGACCAGCGAGGAAATGTCCTGGTTGTTCTCGTCGCCCGGCTCGGTCTTCGTGATCGCGACCTGCCGCAGCACCGAAGGCTGAATGCGGACGACGCGAAACTTCGACAGGTCCCCCTCGTATTCCTGCAACCGTTTCACCGCCCACGGCGACATGATGCCGCTCAGGTAGCGGCGCGGGATGCCGTACTCCTGCTCGAGCGTCGTCGCATAACGCTCCGGCGCGAACAGGCCAAGCGGACTTTCGTTGACGGGGGAACCCTTGAGCGCAAAGATCGGACGACTTTCCATGACCGCCTTCAGCCGCTCGGCGATCGACGACTTGCCGCCGCCCACCGGCCCGAGCAGATAGAGGATCTGCTTCTTTTCCTCGAGCCCCTGCGCGGCGTGCTTGAAGAACGCGACGATCTGCTCGATCGCGTCCTCCATCCCGTAGAACTCGCGAAACGCCGGATAACGCCGGATGACCCGGTTGCCGAATATGCGGCCGAGGCGCGGGTCGTTGCGCGTGTCGACGAGCTCGGGCTCGCCGATGCCGGCGATCATCCGCTCGGCGGCGCTCGCATAGGTTGCAGGCTCGCGCCTGCAGAGATCCAGATACTCTTCGATGCTGAACTCCTCCGACTGCGTCGCGGAGTAGTTCGAGCGAAACTGTTCAAGAACCGTGGCCATCGTTCATCCCAAAAAAAGTTCCAGTTGTGCAGGTGCCGATCAACTGTCGTTCAGTGCCGCAATACGGCCTACGAAGCGACTGACGGCTTGGTGTTTTTGGGAGTGCCTGCGCAGCTTGCTTAAACGCGGCCATCGTCACAGAAAAGGCGTGGCGGTAGCGTTCGGCGCCGTGGTGGCCTTCGGCGAATGTGCCCGCGTGGGGCTCGCCATGGGTCCGAGTGCGTGCAATGCTGCATAACGCGTGCCATGCTGTCCGGGTTGACGCAAGTGCGCACGATTCGCGTCGCGTGGTGGCTGTCAGCAGTCACGCGCGCGCGTTGCCAATCTGCAACGTCTTGCCTCGCCTGGGCGCGTAGGATCGCCGCGGCCCGCTGCATGCGTGAGACGGGCGTCGCTTTACAGCGAACGGTCGTCGTGGGTCGAAGCGGTATTTCAAGTACCCCTGCTTGCACCAAAACCCTGTTCACGACCGCTGCATCCACCCCGCCGCTCCCGCGCGCCGACGACCGGTAACGTGCGCCGGAACGAGTGTGCGCACTGAATTTGGACAACTCGGAAATCCGTGCTCCAAAACCATGCAATCCGGTACATCGGCATAGGATGACCGCCTACGATTGTAGGAGGCGCCTACCAAGCGGCCACCCCACCGTCGGACCGTTGATCGGTGCCGCCCTGCAACATTCCGGTCCCATCGCGCAGGATGGCACCGGCGTGGCCCACCGCCTCGTCATACGCACCAATGATCTCGAGGTCGTGACCGCGTGCCCGGAGCGTGTCGATGACACGGTTCCCGAAACGCGACTCGACTTTCAGCGTGTCGCTCGACTGCCCCCAAGTGCGTCCGAGTAGCCAGCGCGGCGCGTCGATCGCCGCCGCCGGTGTCATGCCGTACGCCGTGCAGCGCGTGAATAGCGCGCTTTGCGTCTGCGGCTGACCGTCGCCGCCCATGCTGCCGTACACCATCGTCGTGCCATTGTCGAACGCCGCAAGCGCCGGGTTGAGCGTGTGAAACGGTTTGCGTCCCGGACGCAGCACATTGCGTGCATCGGCTTCGAGTGAAAAGCTGCAGCC
>JBKPOL010000166.1:0-2679 GCA_046733075.1 Pseudomonadota bacterium
CCTCGATGCGGCGGCCGTCAAGATCGTCGAAATGGCGGGGCCCTACGCGCCGTTCCCGGACGATATCCGGCGCGATACCGATATCCTGAACATCACGCGCACCTGGACCTTTGCCAAGGGCGACGAACTGCACAGCGATTAGCGCCTGTTGACAGTCCTTGGAGGTTGCCGAAGGCCGAACGGTCGCGTCCACGCGCTTCCTCATCGGAGAAGCGGGCGATGAAGGCTCCGGGAATGGCGTGAAGCGGATCGCGCGCATGATCGGGATTGTGCTCGGCATGGCGGCGCTCGCCGTCGTGGCGCTGCACCTCTATTTCGGCGCGATGATCTACTGGTGGCGCGATCACCCGCCGCAGCAGACGGCGTTCATGGCGGATCGATTGCACGAGTTGCGCGCGAAGAACGGCAACGCCGAGCTTCGCTACCAGTTCGTCCCGTACCCGCGCATCGCCAACTCTTTGAAGCGCGCGATGATCGCCGCGGAGGATTCGAAATTCGTCGACCACGAGGGCTTCGACTGGGACGGCATCGAGCTCGCGCTCGAGAAGAACCAGAGGCGCGGGCGCATCGTCGCTGGAGGCTCGACGATCACCCAGCAACTCGCCAAGAATCTCTTCCTCTCGCCTTCGCGATCGTGGATTCGCAAAGGCGAGGAAGCGGTCATCACGCTCATGCTCGAAGCGATGCTCGACAAGCGCCGGATCTTCGAGCTCTACCTGAACGTGATCGAATGGGGCAACGGGATTTTCGGCGCCGAAGCGGCTGCGCAACGCTATTTCGGAGTGTCCGCCGCCCGCCTTTCATCGGAGCAGGCGGCGCGACTTGCCGCCATGGCACCGAATCCGCGGTTCTACGAGCGCAATCCGGGCGCGCCCGGCCTGCATCGCAAGACCTACATCATCCTCGCGCGGATGCCGGCTGCCGAGTTGCCGTAGAATCGATCGCGCTCGGGAAATGGATGTCGACAATGCATCTTTGAGCCCCATTCAGTTGTCGCAGTCCCCATGTCCGACAGCCAGAACGCCCCGGTGGCGGATCGCCCGGAGCCGCGCGAGCGCGTGCAGGACGCGCTCGCCGAAGTCACGGGACTGCTGCGCAAGAACCGCCTCGTCGAAGGGCTGGTCCACGAGCAGTTCGAGCACGCGCCCGACGCGGCGCGCGACGAGCTCGCGCAGAGCGCCGTTGCCCGCCAGAACAAGGCCGAGCTCGAGCGCGTACTCGCGCGGCTGCATCCGGCCGACATCGCGTACGTCCTCGAGGCGCTTCCGCTCGATGAGCGCCTCTACCTGTGGGATCTCGTCAAGGCCGACCGCGATGGCGAGATCCTCGTCGAGGTCTCCGACGCCGTCCGCGAATCGCTCATCTCGACGATGGACACCGAAGAGCTGGTCGCCGCGACCGAAGCGCTTCCCGCGGACGAGATCGCGGCGATCGCCGATGACCTGCCGCAGGAGGTCATCGACGATGTGTTCGAAAGCCTGCCGGTCGAGGAGCGCGAGCAGCTTCGCGCGGCCATGTCCTTCGACGAGGACATGGTTGGCGCGTGGATGGACTTCGATGACGTGCAGGTCCGCTCGGACGTCACGCTCGAGGTCGTGCTCCGTTACCTGCGCCGCTTCGAGGAGCTTCCATCGCAGACGGATCAGCTGTTCGTCGTCGATCGCGACGAGATTCTGCTCGGCGTCCTACCGCTCAACCGCCTGATCGTCAGCGAACCGGAGGCGCGCGTCGCCGACGTCATGCAGCCGCCGGTCGTGAAGCTGCTCCAGCATGAGAACGTCGAAAACGCCGCGAGCGCCTTCGAGCGCTACGACCTCGTCTCGGCGCCCGTCGTCGATACCAACGGCAAGCTGGTTGGTCGCGTGACCGTCGACGAGGTGCTCGATTTCGTCCGGCAGCACGGCGAGGAGGAAATGCTTGCGCAGGCCGGATTGCGCGAGGAGGAAGACGTCTTCGCATCGGTATGGAAATCGTTCCAGAATCGCTGGACGTGGCTTGCGATCAACCTCGTCACCGCCTTCATCGCATCGCGCGTCATCGGCGTGTTCGAAGGATCGATTCAACGCCTCGTTGCGCTTGCCGCGCTGATGCCAATCGTCGCCGGCATCGGCGGCAACTCGGGCAACCAGACGATCACGATGATCGTGCGTGCGATGGCGCTCGGCCAGGTCACGCGCGAGCAATCGCGGCAGTTGATTCGCAAGGAGCTCACGGTCGCGCTTCTGAACGGCATCATCTGGGGCGGCGTGATGGGAGTGATCGCCGTCCTGCTCTACCGGCAGCTTTCGCTCGGGGTTGTCATGGTGTTCGCGATGACGCTGAATCTGATCCTCGCGGCGATGATGGGGGTTCTCATCCCGATGACGATGACCAAGCTCGGCCGGGATCCCGCCGTCGGCTCCTCGGTGATGATCACTGCCGTCACCGACTCGGGCGGCTTCTTCATCTTTCTCGGCCTCGCGACCCTCTTCCTCCTTTGAACGCTGGAATAAGCGTGCGGCATCGCTGTTGACGCGGTGCCCACCTTTGTTCCAACCAGCCCGAGGAGAAAGTCACCATGGTTCGTCGTCTTGTCATACACACAATTTCGCTCGTTGTCGCGCTCGCGCTCGCGGCCTGCTCGTCGATGGGTGGCATGGGCATGGCGGACATGCCGGCGAAGAAAGCGGCCGACGGAAC
>JBKPOL010000167.1:0-1908 GCA_046733075.1 Pseudomonadota bacterium
ACACGAGGCCGGCGACCATGTTGATGATCGTGCCAGGGATGAAGAACGGCGAGATCTTCCGCAGTCCATTCGAGAGGTAGGCGCGATGCGTTTCCTCGATCATCGGCAAGCCGCCGATGCCCGAACCCACCGATACACCACAGCGGTTCTTGTCGCCGGCGTATGCGTCGAGTCCTGCATCCGCGATAGCCTCCATCGCGGCGACGAGCCCATAGTGAATGAACGTGTCGTAACGCCGCGCCTCTTTGCCGGAGAGCCACCGCGACACGTCGAAGTCCTTGACCTCCGCTGCGATCTGCGAAGGGAACGCGGTGGCATCGAAGCGGGTGATGCGCGTGATGCCGGAGCGCCCGGCGAGAATGTTCGCCCATGCGTCGGGCACGCCGATGCCCACCGGCGAAACGATGCCGAGACCGGTTACGACGACGCGGCGGCGCGACATGGCCTTGCGCGAGAGATTGGAGAATTGCGCTGCGAGATCTGTGGCAGAGGCGGCGCCGGCCGGCGCTCGCCACGACCCTGACGCGGATCCGCCCACGCGGTCCGCGAACGCCAACTATTTCTTGAGATGCGTTCCGATGTAATCGATGGCCTGCTGCACCGTGGTGATCTTTTCGGCATCGTCGTCGGGGATTTCCGTTTCGAATTCCTCTTCGAGCGCCATCACGAGCTCGACCGTATCGAGCGAGTCCGCGCCGAGGTCATCGACGAATGAAGATTCGTTCTTGATTTCCGCTTCGTTGACGCCCAGTTGTTCTGCAACGATCTTCTTGACGCGTTGTTCGATGTTTTCCATGCATCTCCTCCCCTTAGAGGGGTCAAGGATCGAAACCGACCGATTTTACCAGAGCCATCCCTTCCGCAGGAGGCCTGGCACCTAATGCGCAACTCTCTTACGGCATCAACATTCCGCCATTGACGTGCAGCGTCGCGCCGGTAATGTAAGCAGCGCGGGGACCCGCGAGGAACACGACGGCATTTGCAATGTCGTCCGGTGTGCCGAGGCGACCGAGCGGTATGCGAGCCAGCAGCGCGTCGCGTTGGGTGGGGGGCAACGCCTGGGTCATCTCAGTATCGACGAAGCCGGGCGCAACGCAGTTGACCGTTATGTCGCGGCTCCCGACTTCGAGTGCCAGCGATTTCGTGAAGCCGATCAACGCGGCTTTGGCGGCAGCGTAGTTCGCTTGGCCGGCGTTGCCCGAACTTCCGACGACAGAGCCGATCTGGATGATCCGACCGCCTCGCGCCCGCATCATTCCCCGCAGCAGGAGCTTCGACAGCTGGAACACAGGCCGCAGATCGGTCGCCATGACGACGTCCCAATCGTCGTCCTTCATTCGCACGAGAAGATTGTCCCGCGTGATGCCGGCGTTGTTCACGAGGATCGTTACGGGGCCATGCGCGCTTTCCACGGTGCGCAGCACCTGCTCGATTGCCGGCGAATCGCGCACGTCCAGGCGCACACCTTCGCCTCGCACACTCGCTTCACGCATAAATGCGCTGATCGACGCGGCGCCCTCGTCGGTCGTCGCCGTGCCGGTTACGTCGGCCCCCGCGCGGGCGAGCGCGAGCGCGATCGCTCGCCCGATGCCGCGTGTCGCGCCCGTGACGAACGCGACTTGACCCGCAAGTTCAGGGCCCGCACCATGCATATCAACCATACGAGACCGATTCGCCTTGTCTGCGAGCGCGCGAGGATTTCACGACGGCAGCGACTGCTTCGCATCGCCGAGCGCGGGCATATCCGAAAGCGCTACGGCCGTCAGCGATTCATCGATTCGCCGCGCGAGACCGGTCAGCACCTTGCCGGGTCCGCACTCGACGACGTGCGTAACCCCGTTTGCGACGAGCATTCGAATCGTTTCGGTCCACCGTACGGGGCTCGCCGCCTGCTGCGCAAGCGCTCGC
>JBKPOL010000168.1:0-9034 GCA_046733075.1 Pseudomonadota bacterium
ATTTCGCACGGCTCACGGATCGACTCGCGACGCGCGTCTAGCGTTTCCGGGCTCGCGAAGCGCGCGTAGCGGCTCGGCCCGCGAATCAGCTCGAGAAGCGCGCATAGCCTATCGGGACTCGAAGCGGGCGTAGCGCTTCACACCCAAGTGCCGTGCCTAAAGGCTCCGCTCGCCCGAGCAGAACTTCAGATGAACATCGCCGTCGTCGCGCTCTCGAGCCACGGCACGATGGTGATCAGGATCAATTGCGCGAGCACGATGACGATCAGCGGCGACAGGTCGAGCGTGCCGCCGATCGGGGGCACGATCCGGCGCACCGGACGGAGCAACGGAAACGTGAGCGCGTTCAGCACGCCGGCGAGCGGCCCATCCGGCGCAACCCACGACAGGATCGCCTGCGCGAACACGGCGATGATCGCGAGCCACAGGACGGCCTTGAAGAGTGCGACCAGCGCGGCGATCGCGAGGAACGGCAAACCGGGACCGAGAAGCGCGAAGCCGCGACCGAATGCGAAGTAAAGCGCGAGTAGCCACAGGAACTGCGCGACGTAGGCTGCGATGAGCGACGCCCAGTCGATTCCGCGCAAACCGGGCAGCACCTTGCGCAGCGGCTTCACCACCCAATCGGTAAGCGCCATCACCGCCTGACCGAGCGGGTTGCGAAACGGTGCGCGCATCAGCTGCATGACAAGGCGGAGCAGCAGTGTGTACGTGATGAGTCCGAACACGACGTCGATCAGGAACGCGAGCGCGGTACGAAGCATGGTTGCTTTAGAGGGATCGTGTCGGGAAGTGAACGTGACGGATCGCGCGCGGACCCGCCATCAGCGGGCGATTTCGTCGCCCAGCTCCCGGGCGCGCTCGGCGGCGGCCTTGACGGCGGCAATGAAATGCTCGCTCACGCGTGCCGCGTCCATGACATCGAGCGCCCGCGCTGTCGTGCCACCCTTCGATGTCACGTTTGCCCGCAATGCCGAAGGCGGCTCGCTACTGCGCTCCGCGAGTGCGACACTGCCTGCGAACGTCGCGTACGCAAGGCGCCGCGCGTCGGCTGCCGGCAAACCGAGCTCGAGCGCCGCCTGCTCGAGCGCTTCCATGAAGTAGAACACGTAGGCGGGACCGCTGCCGGACACACCTGTCACCGCGTTCAGATCGTGCTCGTGCTCGCACCAGATCACCTCGCCGCACGCCTCGAGCACGCTGGCGGCCACCGCCGCATGGTCCCGCGCTTCAGGTGTCGCGTACAACGCGCTGATGCCAGCCCCGATCAGCGCCGGCGTATTCGGCATGGCGCGTACGATGCGCGGGTAATCACCGAGCCAGCGGCGAAGATCATCGCAGCGAACGCCGGCGGCGATCGTCAGCACCAGGGGCACGGCGCCGACGAACGGCGATAGCTGACGCGCGGCGTCGCGCATCTGCTGCGGTTTGACGGCCAGAACGACGATCTCCGCCTCCGCGACGGCCGCCGCATGCACGACGGGCGAAATGCGGATGCCCGGAAACCGCGCGGCCAGTCGCGTGCGCTGCTCGGTGAGCGGCTCGACGACGACCACCTGCGGCGAATCACCTTCCCCGCCGAGGAGTCCGCCGATGATCGCCGCCGCCATGTTGCCGCCGCCGATGAATGTCGCGTGCATCGATACCTCATTCTGTGATGTAGTTGCGAGGGCCGAAGATCGCCGTGCCGATCCGCACCTCCGTGGCGCCCTCGGCGACCGCGAGCTCGAGGTCCGCGGACATTCCCATCGAAAGCGTATCCACGTCGAGGCCCGCATCGGCGCAGGCGTCGTAGCATCCCTTGAGCGTTCGGAACTGCGCACGCAGCCGCTCGTGATCGGCGGTCGGCTGGGGGATGCCCATGATCCCCCGTAGGCGAAGGTTGGGGATCGTCGCCACGTAACTCGCCAAAGCAACCGCCTCGGCGGGCGCGACACCGTGCTTCGACGCCTCGCCGCTCACGTTCACCTGCACGAGCACGTCGAGTGGCCTCGCGGAACTCGCGCGAGCTCGCGCGAGCCGCTCCGCGATCTGCGCGCGGTCGAGCGTTTCCACACAGTCGAAGGACTCTGCGGCAACGCCGGCCTTGTTTGATTGCAGCGGGCCGATCAGGTGCCACCTGATGTCTTGCAGGTCCGCAAGCTCCCCCTGCTTGCCTCGCGCTTCCTGCACGTAGTTCTCGCCGAAAGCGCGTTGACCAAGCGCATGGAGGGCACGAATCGCCGAAGCGGGAAACGTCTTGGAAACGGCGAGCATCAGGATGGAATCGGGCGCGCGCCCGGCCGCGCGTGCGGCGTCCGTGATGCGCTGGCGCGCGACTTGCCATGCTTTCTCGTGACGGCCCATAATCGACTGCGCATTACATCATCATAATTGGCATGTGTATTGCATACTACAGTCCGTTTTCCAAGAAATGAGCGGATCGCTGTGCCATTCTGCGTTCCCGAAACAGCCGGAAATCGGTGGGTTTTCGGACGCTTCGGCGGCAGCATCGATCCTGCGCGCGTTATGACAGCGGGCCCATTGCGATTTGCGGGGCGCGTAAACCCAAACAACGCCCCGATCACCGAAGCGGGAATCGCCGGTTAAAAGCATGGATATCACGGAACTCCTCGCTTTCGCAGTCAAGAACAAGGCCTCCGACCTCCACCTGTCGGCAGGGCTGCCACCGCTGATCCGCGTCCACGGCGACATCCGGCGCATCAACCTGCCGCCGATGGAGCACGAGGACGTCCACGCCATGGTGTACGACATCATGAGCGATCAGCAGCGGAAGATGTACGAAGAGTTCCTCGAATGCGACTTCAGCTTCGCGGTGCCGAACCTCGCGCGCTTTCGCGTCAATGCCTTCAACCAGCATCGCGGCGCGGCGGCGGCGTTCCGGACGATCCCGTCCAAAGTGCTTTCCCTCGAGGAGCTCAACGCTCCGAAGGTGTTCGCTGACCTGACCGACCGGCCGCGCGGACTCATCCTCGTCACGGGACCGACCGGCTCGGGCAAGTCGACGACGCTCGCGGCCATGGTCAATCACGTGAACGAGAACGAATTCGGTCACATCCTCACGATCGAGGATCCGGTCGAGTTCCTCCATGAATCGAAGAAGTGCCTGATCAACCAGCGCGAGCTCGGCCCGCACACGCTGTCGTTTCCGAACGCGCTCCGCGCGGCCTTGCGCGAAGATCCCGATTACATCCTGGTCGGCGAAATGCGCGACCTCGAGACGATCCGCCTTGCCATGACGGCTGCCGAAACGGGGCATCTGGTGTTTGCGACGCTCCATACGAGCTCGGCGGCAAAAACGGTCGACCGGATCATCGACGTGTTCCCTGCCGCCGAGAAGGACATGGTGCGCGCGATGCTTTCCGAGTCCCTCGTCGCGGTGATCTCGCAAACGCTGTTGAAGACCAAGGACGGCCAGGGACGCGTGGCGGCGCACGAGATCATGATCGGCACGCCCGCGATCCGCAACCTGATTCGTGAGAACAAGGTCGCGCAGATGTACTCGTCGATCCAGACCGGTCAATCCATCGGCATGCAGACGCTCGATCAATGCCTGATCGACCTCGTGCGGCGGAACGTCATAGCCGCGTCGGAAGCGCGCATGCGCGCGGTGAGCAAGGAAACGTTCGGCGCCGCCTGACACGCCGGCCGACGGGAGACCCACGATGGAACGAGAGCAGGCCACACGATTCATTCACGAGCTGCTTCAGCTGCTGGTCAAGGAAAACGGCTCCGACCTCTTCATCACCGCCGCGTTTCCGCCGGCGATCAAGGTCGACGGCAAGATAACGCCGGTGTCGAAGACGGCCATGTCGCCGCAGCACACGATCGAGCTCGTGCGGAGCGTGATGAACGACAAGCAGGCGGCCGAGTTCGAGTCGACAAAGGAGTGCAACTTCGCGATCAGCCCGCCCGGCGTCGGCCGCTTTCGCGTGAACGCCTTCGTCCAGCAGGGTCGCGTCGGCATGGTCCTGCGCACCATCGTCACGGATATCCCGAAGTTCGAGGACCTCGGCCTGCCCCCCGTGTTGCGCGACGTCATCATGTCGAAGCGCGGCATCATGCTGTTCATCGGTGCGACGGGCGCGGGCAAGTCGACGTCGATGGCGTCGCTGCTCGGCTATCGCAACGAGAACAGCCACGGCCACATCATCACGATCGAGGACCCGATCGAGTTCGTGCATGAGCACAAAAACTGCATCGTCACGCAGCGCGAGGTCGGCGTCGACACGGACAACTGGGAGATCGCGCTCAAGAACTCGCTGCGTGCGGCGCCCGACGTCATCCTGATCGGCGAAATCCGCGACCGGAACACGATGGACTACGCGGTCGCATTTGCCGAGACCGGGCACCTCTGCCTCGCGACGCTCCACGCGAACAGCACCAACCAGGCGCTCGATCGCATCATCAACTTCTTTCCCGAGGAACGACGCGCGCAACTGCTGATGGACCTCTCGCTCAACGTGCGCGCGTTCGTCGCGCAGCGGCTCATCCCTCGCCGGGACGGCAAGGGGCGCGTGCCGGCCGTGGAAGTGATGCTCAACTCGCCGCTCGTTTCCGATCTGATCTTCAAGGGCGGTGTCGGCGAGATCAAGGACCTGATGAAGCGCTCGCGCGAGCTCGGCATGCAGACGTTCGACCAGTCGCTCTTCGACCTCTACGAAGCGGGCCTCATCACCTACGAGGACGCGCTGCGCAACGCCGATTCGCTGAACGACCTGCGCCTCGACATCAAGCTCAAGGGCAAGGAAGCGAAGAACCGCAACATGTTCTCCGGCATCGGGAACCTAGACATCGTCCCCGAGACCAATCAGTAGCCCCGACGGCGAGCGATTCGTTTCGCCCCTCGGGCGGCCCGAGTATCATCGGTCGTTTCCGAGTAATTCGTCGGCGACGCCGACGTCGCGATGGCCGGTCTCGAAGCGCATTCGCTGATTCCCTCCGACGTGAAGCTGCACCAGGTGTCGCGGGTGCTCGAGCTTCTCTTCCCGGACGGGCGTCACTTCCGCCTGCCCTACGAATTCCTGCGGGTGCACTCGCCGTCCGCTGAGGTCCGCGGACACGGTCCCGGCCAGGAAACGCTGCAGACCGGCAAGCGCGACGTGACGATCACCGAAGTGGAGTCGGTCGGGCATTACGCGCTGCGACCGACGTTCTCGGACGGCCATTCAACGGGCATCTACTCCTGGGAATACCTCTACGACCTCGGCTTGCGGCAGGACGAGCTGTGGCGGCGCTATCTGGAGCGGCTCGCTGCCGCGGGTGCGAAGCGCGATCCCCCGGCATGACGACTTGTCTCGACGACGCGTTCGACGATGAGTGAGCCGACGTACTTCGGCTACGAGCGTGTTGCGCCGGACGAGAAATCGCGGCGCGTTCGAGGCGTGTTCGATTCCGTCGCACGCAAGTACGACGTGATGAACGACCTGATGTCGCTCGGTCTCCATCGCGCATGGAAACGCTTCACGCTCGAGACGTCGGGAGTCCGCCCCGGTGCGCGCGTGCTCGACCTGGCCGGCGGCACCGGCGACCTGGCGCGGCGCTTCGCGGAGCGCGTCGGCGCCTCCGGCATGGTTGTGCATACCGACATCAACGGAGCCATGCTGATCGAGGGACGCGATCGGCTGATCGACAGCGGCGTCGTGCTGCCCACCGTGCAGTGCAACGCGGAGTCGCTGCCTTTCGCGTCGCGAAGCTTCGACCGCGTGACGATCGGCTTCGGCCTGCGCAACGTCACGCACCCCCAGCGCGCGCTCGCCGAAATGGCGCGCGTTCTCGTGCCGGGCGGCGTCGCGCTCGTGCTCGAATTTTCGCGGGTCTCGGGGCCGCTCGCACCGCTGTACGACTGGTACAGCTTCAACGTCCTTCCGGCGCTCGGACGGCTCGTCGCAAACGATGCGGCAAGCTACCGCTACCTCGCCGAATCGATCCGCGTTCACCCCAATCAACAGGAATTGAAGGCGCTGATGGAACGTTCGGGCTTCGACCGCGTCGATTACTACAACCTCCTGGCCGGAGTGGTGGCGCTCCACGTGGGGCGCGTGTATTAGCAGGCCGGGGGCGGGTTCAGGCAAATTATTCGTTGACACGCGGGCGATGCGGCCGCATATAGGCTTCAGCCGGCGTTCGCTGCCGGCGCCGCGGATGCGCGGCTTACCCTGGAGGAATCATCACGTGAACCGACTGCTCGTTTTCGCTCTTGCCGCCTTCGCCTCGCTCGCGATCGTGCACGTGGACATCGCCGACGCCGCGCGCATGGGTGGCGGTCGCAGTCTCGGCATGCAGCGCAGCATCACACCCTCGGCGCCGCGTACGGCGCCCGCGACGCCAGCCGCACCCTCGGCGGGCAACAGCTTCAACGGACCCGCCGCGAATCCGGTCATGCCGGCGCGTCCCGGCGCCAACGCGCCCAGTCCGGCTGCATCCGCGGCAGCGCCTGCCGCGGGTGCTGCGGCGGCCGGCGCTGCGGCGTCCCGTTCGTCGCGGTGGCTCGGCCCGATCGCCGGTCTTGCAGCCGGTCTTGGCCTCGCAGCGCTCTTCTCGCATCTCGGGCTTTCGGAGGGCCTGGGCAGCCTGCTGCTGATCGGCTTGCTCATCGTCGGTGCCGTCGCGCTGCTTCGGTTGTTCATGGCGCGCCGAGCGCAACCGGCCGCTCAGTACGCGGGCGCTGGACGCGCAACGTTCGACGCTCGTACGCCCGAGGCACGCGAGCCGGTGCTTGCTGCCGATTGGGGTTCCGCATCTGATACACCGGCGGGTCGCTACCCGGCGGGATTCGACCCCGCGCCCTTCGTCGCGCAGGCGAAGCAACAGTTCCGGCGGGTCCAGGAGGCGTACGACCGGGGCGATCGCGCGCTGCTGGCCGACGTGACGACGCCCGAGATGCACGCTGAAATCGTGCGCGATCTCGCGACACGGGGCGCGCATGTGGCTACGGAGGTCGCCACGCTCGACGCGGACGTCCTCGAAGTGGTTCGTGAAGGCGATCAGTACGTCGCAAGCGTGCGCTTCTACGGCATGCTGCGTGAGGACGGCACGCACGAGCCCCAGCCGTTCGAGGAAACTTGGCATCTGGTGAAGCCGGTCGACGGCTCGTCGGGGTGGCTTCTCGCGGGCATTCAGCAGAAGGACGCGCGCGCGGTCGCCTGACGTACGGGCGCCCGGATTCTGTAGGAACGCACGACCGAGGATCGGGAAGTCGGATGGCTCTCGGCGACGCGGCCGTGAACCGGATGCTGAAAGACGAGCCGTGGGCGCGCGGCCGCCTCGCCATGCATGCAGGCCGCGTGTTCACGGTTCGTGTCGGGCCCGTTGTCACCGGCTTTCGCATCTCCCCGAACGGCGCGCTCGAAAGCGCGCCGCTCGCGGGCGCGACGCCGGACCTCGTGCTCACCTTGTCGCCGCTCAACGTGCCGGCGTTCCTCGCTGATCCTCGCCGCTGGAACGAGTTCGTCACGGAGGAAGGCGACGTCGAACTCGGCGGAACGCTGAAGGAGCTCGCGCAAACGGCGCCCTGGTTCGTGGAGAAGCTGTGCTCGCGAACGCTCGGCCCGATCCTCGGTCAGCGCGTCGCCGACGCCGGGCGCCGAATGCTGCAGGTGCCCGAATACGCATCGATGCGCGTCGCCGAGAATGTCGGCATGTATGCGCGCGACGAAGCGCAGGTGATTGCGCATCCGGCCGATTTCCGCGCGCTCGTCAACGAGACGGCGCTGCTTGCCGAGCGGATCGAAGCGCTGACGCAGCGAGTGGAAAGCCTGGCTTCGCGCCTCGAGGCCCGGCGCTAGCGGTACTGGAACGGTTTCGCGCTACTTCCCGACCATCTCGAGCCGCTGCTGCTTCTCGCGTCGCATCGCCTCGAGCTGAACGTCCTCGAGTTCGCGCTTCTTTGCGAGCTCGAGCCTCTTCTCCTCCTGCTGCTTCCGTGCGCGTTCCTGCTCGAGCTGCTTGCGGTGCTCCTGCTGTTGCCGCAATTCCTGATGCCGTTCCTCTTCGGTCGGCTCCTCGTCGATCGATAATGACAGCCCTGACGTCGATGCTGGCTCGCCACGGGGACTCCTGAGCTTGATGTTGAGCCGCAGCTCGTTCGCGGAGTCGGCGTTGCGGATCGCTTCCTCGTACGAGATGCAATTCTCGTTGTAGAGCTCGAAGAGCGCCCAGTCGAACGTGCGCATTCCGAGCTCGCGGGAGCGCGACATGATCGTCTTCAATTCGTGGAACTCGCCCTTGAATATCCGCTCGGCAATTGTCGGCGTATTGAGCAGGATCTCGATCGCGGCCTTGCGTCCTTCGCCGTCCTGCATCCGAACCAGGCGCTGGGAGACGATCGCGCGGAGGTTCGCCGAAAGGTCCATCAGCAGCTGATTGCGTCGCTCTTCGGGAAAGAAGTTGATGATCCGGTCGAGCGTCTGGTTCGCGTTGTTCGCGTGCAGCGTGCCGAGACACAGATGGCCGGTCTCCGCGAACGCGATCGCGTGCTCCATCGTCTCCGCGTCGCGGATCTCCCCGATCAGGATCACGTCCGGCGCCTGCCGCAGCGTGTTCTTCAACGCGTGATGCCACGACTGCGTGTCTACCCCGACTTCGCGATGCGTGACGAGACAGCCTTGCGACTCGTGCACGTACTCGACCGGATCCTCGATCGTGATGATGTGTCCTGACGTCGAGCGATTCCGATGATCGATCATTGCCGCAAGGGACGTCGACTTCCCCGAACCGGTTGCGCCGACGACGAGCACGAGTCCCCGCTTGTGCATGACAACCTGCTTCAGCACTTCCGGCAGCGCGAGCTTCTCGAACGTCGGAATCTCCGATGCGATGGTGCGAACGACCATGCCGACGTGCTGCTGCTGGACGAAGACGTTGACGCGGAATCGCGACAACCCGGGCAGGGCGAGCGCGAAGTTGCATTCCATCTCCCGTTCGAACTCGGCGCGCTGGCGCTCGTTCATGATCGAATACGCGAGCTCGCGCGTGAGCTGCCCCGTCAGTTTCTGGCTCGCGAGCGCCTTGATGTTGCCGTGTTCCTTCATGC
>JBKPOL010000169.1:0-2551 GCA_046733075.1 Pseudomonadota bacterium
CGCGGTTCCGCGGTCGCATGACCTCCAGGGCCGCGAGCGTTCCATGGACGGCACCGAGATACGTCACCTCGGTCACCCGACGGTATTCGTCGGGCGTGACTTCGACCACCGGCCCGACGACTGTCGCCATCGCACAATTGACCCACACGTCAACGCGGCCCCATTTGGCAACGACGCGATCGCGCGCCTCGAACACGCGTGGCGCGTCCGCCACGTCGCAGGGCAGCACGAGTCCTTCGCCCCCGGCCTCGTCGATGTTCCGCTTCGCATCGTGCAGGCGATCCTCGTCACGCGAGATCAAACCGACGCGCCAGCCGTTCGCCCCAAACGACTCGGCGATCGCGCGCCCGGCGCCCGCACCCGCGCCGGTAACCACCGCTACTGGCCAAGAATCCATTTGCACCCAATCAATATTTCCAGCCGAGTGCCCGATGCAATCGGCTCCGCGCGACGATTGTCGCTGGGGGTTTGGCCCTGCAAACGTGCGAGAAGTTCGCTCGCGCGCGTTGTCGCGCGCTGCAAATGACAACTACCGTTCGCATCGGAACTCTGCGTTCGCCCACCGATCAATAAAGGGTCTTAGGAGGAGACGCGTCATGACAGCGACTGTCGGTGACTTCCTCGTTGGCCGGCTCCACGAATGGGGCGTGCGGCGCATCTTCGGCTACCCCGGTGACGGCATCAACGGCGTGCTCGGGGCGCTCCAGCGGTCAGCCGAAAAGATCGAGTTCATCCAGGTACGGCACGAGGAGATGGCGGCGTTCATGGCATCGGCGCACGCCAAGTTCAGCGGCGAGCTCTCGGTCTGCCTCTCGACGGGAGGCCCCGGCGCCTCGCATCTGATCACCGGCCTCTACGACGCGAAATGCGACCACGCGCCCGTCCTTGCCGTTACCGGGCAGGCGCCGCGGACGGTGCGGGGGGCGCACTATCAGCAGGAACTCAATCTCGACCGCATGTTCGCGGACGTGGCCGACTACGTCCAGGAGGCCGAAGCGCCCGCGCAGGTTCGCCATGTTGTCGATCGTGCAATGCGCATTGCCAAGTCGCGCAATGGCGTGGTTGTCGTCGTGCTCCCGGCGGACCTGCAGGACCAGAAATACGAGGATCCCCCGCGTCACCATGGCGCCGTTCGTTCGAGCAGCGGCTACACGAAGCCGCGAATCGTTCCCTATGAGGCGGATCTGGCTCGCGCTGCGGACATCCTCAACGCGGCTGACAAGGCCGCGATATTGATCGGCGCGGGCGCGCTCGGCGCTACGGAAGAGGTCATCGCCGTGGCCGACCGGCTGCGTGCGGGGTGCGCGAAAGCTCTTCTCGGCAAGGGGGCGCTGCCCGACGACCTGCCGTGGGTCACGGGGTGCATCGGTCTCCTCGGCACGAAGCCGAGCTACGAAATGATGATGGAATGCGACGCGTTGCTGATGGTCGGAACCGCCTTCCCTTATTCGGAGTTTCTGCCCAAGGACGGGCAGGCGCGCGGCGTTCAAATCGACATCGACGCGGGCATGCTCGGCATTCGCTATCCGACGGAGGTAAACCTCCATGGGGACGCGGCCGAAACCTTGCGCCTGCTGCTGCCAATGCTGCGCGAGAAGACGTCCAACGGATGGCGCGACCGCATCGCGGAGAATCTGGCGGATTGGTGGAAGACGATGGAGAGCCGCGCGCTGCAACCCGCGCATCCCGTCAATCCCCAGCGCGTCACGTGGGAGTTGTCGCCGCGGTTGCCGGAGGATGCCATCGTGACGAGCGACTCCGGCTCCTGTGCGAACTGGTTCGCACGGGACCTTCGCGTTCGGCGCGGACAAATGTATTCGCTGTCCGGCGGCCTCGCGTCGATGGGCGCGGCCGTGCCTTACGCGATCGCGGCGAAGTTCGCGTACCCCGATCGACCGGTTGTCGCACTCGTCGGCGACGGTGCAATGCAGATGAACAACATGGCGGAGCTCATCACCGTGAGCAAGTATTGGAAACGCTGGAGCGATCCTCGGTGGATCTGCTGCGTGTTCAACAACGAGGACTTGAACCAGGTTACATGGGAACAGCGGGTGATGCAGGGAGATCCGAAGTTCGAGGCGACCCAGGATCTCCCCGACGTCCCGTACCACGCATTCGCACGCTCGATCGGATTGCACGGCATCTTCTGCGACGATCCCAACCGCGTCGCCGCGGCGTGGGACGAGGCGTTCGCCTCGGATCGTCCGATCGTGCTCGAATTCAAGACAGATCCCGAGGTGCCGCCGCTGCCTGCGCACATCTCGTTCGAGCAGGCGAAGAACTTCATGTCGACGATCGTCGAAGGCGATCCTTCGGAGCGCTCGATGCTCGCCGGTACCGTACGGCAACTGCTGAGCAGCGTGCTGCCGACGGACAAGAAATAGCGCGGCGCGATCGGCCGGCGTTCGTGACTCATGGAAGCGGCCGCAAGCGCCGCGCGCACGCGAACCTATCGAGCTGCATTCGTGGTAGGCGTGGCCGGGCTCGCGTTCCATCTGCGCAACATCGCCAAACGCCCAGGCGGCTTCAGCTGGCTCAACTTGTTCTATGC
>JBKPOL010000170.1:0-9393 GCA_046733075.1 Pseudomonadota bacterium
AGCTCACATCCGCGCGGCGACGCGTGCGCTGCACGTGTTCCTCTTCGATTCATCACAACGACGCGGGGGCTGGAGGTATGAAGACAATCGTGGGTTCGTTCGACAGTTTCGACGAAGCGAAGCGCGTGGCGCGCGACCTGATGGACGAAGGTTTTCGGGACAACGACGTCAACGTCGTGGCGAGCAACGCTCGCGGCGACTACTCGGCCACGTCGACCGGTACCGCGGGCAGCACTTCCGCACTCGCGGGGAGCAGCGCGGCGATCGGCACGACCGGCGTCGCCGGGACGGGAACGACGTCGAATTACGGGCGTGGCGATTATGCGCAGACGCGCGGCGTTGGAGACGACACGATGCGGGCGGACACCGGTGCGCTTGGCCGCGATCGTGACGATGACCGGGACGCGGCCGACGATGCAAGCGGCGCGGCGACCGGCGCCGTGACCGGTGGCGTCGTGAGCGGTGCGGCGGGTCTGGCCGCGAGCCTGATGGGCCTCGCCATTCCCGGGATCGGCCCGATCATCGCCGCCGGACCGATCGTCGCGACACTGAGCGGCGCCGGCGTAGGAGCAGTGGCGGGCGGGCTCATTGGCGGCTTGACCGACATGGGTGTGTCGAAGACCGATGCCGAGTACTACGCCGAGTCCGTGCGCCGGGGCGGTGCACTCGTGACTGTCCGGGCCGACGATACGCGGGCCGAGCGCGCGGCCGAGATCATGCGCGAGCACGGGGCAGTCGACATCGAGCGACGTGCCGAGCAGTGGCGTCAGCGGGGATGGACCGGCTGGAACGATCAGGCGCAGCCCTACACGCCCGAGGACATCGATCGCGACCGCGATCTCTACGGAACGACCGACCGCACCACCGGCATCGCCGGCGGGATGGGCGGCGACCGCGTGGGAACCGGCAACATCGGTGATCGCACGACGGCGGGAACGAATACCGACGTCGGCACGCCGCGCGGAACCGGCAGTCGTTCGTAAATCGCAATCGGCTCGCGCGCGCCCGAATGGCTGCGCGCGAGCCGCACCTCACAACATGCTACAGCCCGGTCATCTGACGATGGCCCGGACGTAGCCAATGTCACCGGTCGACCCTCGACCAAGGCGCGTATCACCGATGGCTGAACCCTCACGCAAGAGCGTCGGCGTTTACGACCGGCCGCACCCGCTGCGTACGCGCAAGGTGTTGATACCGGTCCTCGTCGCGCTCGTGGTGGCGGCCGCTTACGCGCTCTGGGCCTATCTCGCTTAAGGCAGCTCAGGCTGCCCGCCGCTGCAGCGCGGCGGCTTCAAGCTTCGCGTATGCATCGCGCAGCGCCGTTCGCAGCCCTTCCTCGACGACGGGGTGATAGAACGGGAGCTTTAGCATCTCGGCTATGGTCAGGTTCAGTTGACGTGCCCATGCGAGGAGATGACCAATGTGCTCGGCGTCCGGTCCGAGCATTTCCGCCCCGAGGAACGCGCCACTGCCGATTTGCGCGTAGACGTTGAGGCGTCCGCGATTGCGTTGCATCACTCGTGCGCGCCCCTGATCGTCGAACGACACCGTGCCGATCACATGGGCGACGTCGAGCGCGCCGCGGAGCCCGCCGCCGACGACCGCGATCTGCGGATCCGTGAAGACGATCGACAACGGCGCGCGGCGCATTCCCGCCCGGACGTCCGGGAAGCGCGCTGCGTTATCCCCGGCGATGCGCCCCTCGTCGGCCGCCTCATGCAGCAACGGCACGTCGTTGTTCGCATCTCCCGCGATGAAGATCGGCGAGTTGCCGCACTGCATCGTCTCGCGGTCGAACACGGGCACGCCGCGTGTATCGCGCAGGAGCGTCGTATGATCGAGCCCGAGGTGATGCACGTTGGCCGTGCGCCCCGTTGCTGCGAGCAGGTAGTCGAACTGTTCGGTACGCGTCTCGCCGTCCAGCGCGCGGTAACGAACCGCCACGCGATCGCCGTCACGGACGACGGCGACGTGCGCGTCAGTGTCGAGGTAGAACTCCGCGCCGAACACACGCCGCGATTCGGCGATCAACTGCGAGTCGGAGAGCGGCCCGACCCCGCCGCCGCGACCGAAAACCTTGACGCGCACGCCGAGCCGGTGAAGTGCCTGGCCGAGCTCGAGGCCGATGACGCCGGGCCCGAGTACGGCAACGCTTTCGGGAAGGTCCTCCCACTCGAAGACGCTCTCGTTCGTGACGAGACGATCGCCTAACTCCCTCCACGCCGGCGGGTACGCAGCCGATGAGCCGGTCGCAATGACGACGGCCCGCGCTTCGATCGTGACGTCGCCCACCCGGAGCGTTGTGTTGCCGCTGAACTGTGCATAGCCCTCAATCTTGTCGGCGGCGGGGATCGCGTCGACGCCCTGGAGGACAAAGGCGACGAAGCGGTCACGTTCGCGTCGCACGCGCGCCATCACCGCCTTGCCATCGACGTATACCTCGCCACCCCGCAGGCCGAATCCTTCGAAGCGCTCCACCGAGTGGGCTGCCTCGGCGGGTGCGATCAAAAGCTTGCTCGGCATGCAACCCACGCGGGCGCACGTGGTGCCGTAGACCCCGCCTTCGATCAGCAGCGCGTTACGGCCCGCCGCCTTCGCTGCCCGATAGGCGGCGAGCCCGGCCGTGCCAGCGCCGATGACTGCGACATCCGTTTTGAGCTTGCGCATCGATCGCATCCTTGAAATACCCCGTTCGCCTACGTCGGTCCAGCGAGCCGAAGCTTACGCGGCTTTCCGCAGATACGCTTCGAGCTCGGCGCTGCCGCCGATCAGCCGGCCGTTGACGAATACCTGCGGCACCGCCGTCGCTCCGGCAATCGCGCCGACCGCCTTCGTTCGAATGGTGTGCGGCAGCGGAATTTCCGCGTAATCGATGCCGGCGTCTTCCAGCATGCGCTTCGCCTTCGCGCAGAACGAGCAGCCTTCGCGCGTCAGGATCGCCACCTGGTCGGGCTTCTGCGCCTTTGGATTGATGTAGTTCAGCATCGTGTCCGCGTCGGACACCTCGAACGGATCGCCCGGCTTGTGCGGCTCGACGAACATCTTCTCGATCATCTTGTTGCGAACGAGCATCGAGTAGCGCCACGACCGCTTGCCGAAGTTCAGGTCCGACTTGTCGACGAGCATCCCCATCTTCTCGGTGAACTCGCCGTTGCCATCCGGCAGAAGCACGATGTTCGACGCCTCCTGGTCCTTGCCCCATTCTTCCATGACGAACGGGTCGTTGACGGAGATGCATACGATCGAATCGATTCCCTGCGCCTTGAACACCGGCGCGAGCTCGTTGAAGCGGGGAAGATGCGTGGATGAGCAGGTGGGCGTGAATGCCCCCGGGAGCGAGAACACGACGACGTTCTTGCCGGCGAAGATGTCGTCGGTCGTTATCGTCGCCCACTCACCGTTGCGGCGGACGCGGAACGCAACATCCGGAACGCGCTGACCCTCGCGAGATACGAACTTGGCAGTCATGTTGAAGTCTCCTTGCGTGAGAAGTTGTGTAGTGGAAGTTGTCTACGAAGCGATAGTTGCGGACGGAACGTCATAATGCAAATCGAATTATTAGATTCAACCGATAGATAACGACTATGACGCTCGACGTAAGCCCGTGATGGATTGACCCGCGCGTCGCGGGAAATATCCGCTGCGCGGGCGTAAGCAGGACGCGGAAAAACGGGGCCGCCGAAATCGACGCCTGCGCCGGCGAAGCGCGGCCCCCGGCGAGGGCGTCTTACAGGCTTAAGCGCCGGCAGCTTCCCGCTTGGAGGTGCGCCGCACGAGCCGCACCGGGCCGAACGGAGCGGGCGACGCGATGCCGAATCCCTGCGCGTAGTCGACGCCGATCTCGCGCAGCGCCTTCAGCGTTTCGCGGCGTTCGACCGACTCGGCGATCGTCTTCTTCCCCATGATGTGGCCGATTCGGTGAATCGCCTCGACCATGGCCCGATTCACCGGATCGTCGAGCATGTCCTTGACGAAGCTGCCGTCGATCTTCAGGTAATCGACCGGCAGGTGTTTGAGATACGTGAACGACGAGACGCCGACACCGAAATCGTCGAGCGCGAAGCGGCACCCGAGCGCCCGCAGCACCGTCATGAACTGCGTCGCCTTCGACAGCGACGCGACCGCCGTCGTCTCCGTGATCTCGAAGCAGATCTGCGAATGCGCGACGCCATGGCGGCCGAATTGCGCCTGCACGAAATCGAGGAAGTCCTCGTCGCCGATCGATGCGCCGGACACATTGATGCCGCACACGCCGATGTCCGACGCATCGCCGGCCGCCTCGACGTGACGCGCGATCAGCGCGAACGCCGTGCTGATCACCCAGCGGTCGATGGCGGGCATCAGGTGATAACGCTCGGCTGCCGGGATGAAGGCGGTCGGCGGGACGAGCCCGCCCCCCACGTCACGAAGGCGCAGCAGAAGCTCCGTGTAAGCCGGCGTCGCATGGCCACCCGCGGTCGCACGCACCGGCTGCGCATAGAGGCAGAAGCGATCTTCGGAAAGCGCGCGATGGATGCGACTCACCCATTCCATCTCGCCCTGCCGCAGCGTCACCTCGTCGCTTTCGGGACGGTAGACCTGCACGCGGTTGCGGCCCTTGTCCTTGGCCATGTAGCACGCGGCATCCGCCGCTGCGAGAATGCCCGTCAACGACTCGGGCCCCCCCGCAATATTCACGACGCCGACGCTCGCGCCGATCTTGAACGAGCGCTGGCTCCACTGGAAATGAAAGTCGCCGATCGTTTTTCGCAGGGCGTCGGCGATCGCGAATGCAGGCGCGGGCGCGCAGTGCTCGAGCAGCACGCCGAACTCGTCGCCGCCGAGACGCGCGAGCGTATCGCCTTCGCGCAGCCGCGGCCGCAGTAGCGCGCCCACCTGACGCAGGAGCTCATCGCCCGCCGCGTGGCCGCATGTGTCGTTCACGATCTTGAATTCGTCCAGATCGAGGTAGAGCACCGCGTGGTTATTCGCATTGAATGCTCCTTCCGTGAGAACCATGCTGACACGGCGCTCGAACTCGCGCCGGTTCAGGAGCCCGGTCAGTGCATCGTGGCTGGCGAGGTGCGCAAGCCGTGTCGCGTATTGCCGCTCGCGGCTCATGTCGTGGAACACGAGGACGACCCCGACGATGTCGCGGCCGCGATCGCGGATGGGAGCAGCGGCGAAGTCGATCGCGACCGTCGCTTCGCTTCGCGGTCGCAGGACGACGTTGCCGTCCGAATGAACCGTCGCCCCATGTTCGAAGGCTTGCCGCACGGGGTCCGGCACCTCGATGCCCGTAGCCTCGTCCTGGACGCGGAACACGTGCGTAACGGACACGCCACGCGCTTCGTCACTCAGCCATCCGGTGAGCCGTTCGGCGACTGGGTTCATGTATTCGACATTGCCCGACGTATCGATCGTGATCACCGCATCGGCGATCGATTCCAGCGTTACCTGCGCGCGCTCCTTTTCCTGAACTGTCTGACGCTCGGCACGCTTGCGGTCGGAAATGTCGGCCAGCGATCCGGCCATTCGCTGCGGCTTTCCACGCGCGCCCAGGATCGAGCGTCCGCGGCTGCGGAACCAGCGGTACTCGCCGTCGTGACGCCGCAGCCGGAATTCGAGATCGAACGGCGTTCCGCTCGCCAGATGGTGGCGGAATCGCTCAAGCGCGGTGCGACGATCCGTCCGATGCATCCGGCGCATGAAAGTTGCCGCCGTTTCACGCAGCGTACCTGGCGGATATCCCAGCAATTCCACGAAGCGCGGCGACACGTACAGTTCCCGGCTCTCGAGGCTCCAGTCGAAAATGCCGTCATTGGTACCGCTGATCGCGTAGTCGTAGCGTTGCTGGCTCGAGCGCAGCGCGGCGAGGATGGCGTCCTCCTTATGGACCAGCCGCTGCGTGCGCAGGATCGCGACGAAGACCAGCGCAATGGCTATCAGCAGCGTGCCGACGGTGAGCACGCTCTCGACGCCGCGGGATGCGCTCGCGAACGTCGCCGAGAATGCGCGCTCGAGCAGTGTCAGCTCGCGATCCAGCGTGCGCACCTCGATGAGCGCAGGAGCGAGGTCGGCGCCGTTGATGCGGCCGCTGCGAATTGCGCCGTGGATTTCGTGCGCAATCTCGTCGATGCGGGCGACGCGCCGGTCCGCTTCGGCCCAGAGACGAACGCCGTCGTCCATGAACCGCACGCGACGAAAGCGGCGAAACAGGTCGATCATCCCGGTGATGTCTTCGGGGTGATTGCGTGACTGCAGCAGGCCGCGGCGCGCCACACTGAAGTCGGGAAACGGCTTCTCGAGTTCGACGCGTGCGCCGCGCGCGCCGGCGAGCACGTTCGCTTCTTCCAGGTACCGGTCGAAATAGTCTTCGTTGCGCGTCTGTGCGTATTGGTCAAGCGCTTCGACGGCAGCCTTCTGCGCATTGGACCAGACACTTTCCGCGCCGATGTAGCCGCGCACGCCGCGGATGACCTGGAGACTCGCCGTCCCCAGCCCGAGAAGCATCACGACGATGGCGACGAACGGCCACGTCAGGCGGACGAGTCGCCAGTAGCTCGTTTGCGTCGTTTCATTCATCGAAGACATGGGGTCTGCACGCCGATACGCGGGCGGCGGCGAGCGGCTTCCCGAAAAAGCAAGGCATGCGCCAATCATCCGTTTGGCGCCGACCGTTCGGTGCCGGCGGGCCCGTGAATTGCTCACCGAAGGCAGGAGATGCGTGCTCATGCCTGATTTAGCTATGAAACTTCCGTCCGCGCCCAGGGCGGGCCCCTGTCGCCATCGAGGGAGGGATACGCCGTGATGCAGTGCCGCATGTGCAGCCAGCGGCTGACACGTCCGGGCAAGCTGTGCCGCGAATGCGACCAGGAGCTGGCGCGGGCCCGCGCGACGGCTGCGCCGGCGGACCGCCTTTCGTCCGTGTCGTCGCCGATTCAGGCGTCCGACGCGGCCCGTGAAGATCGGCCTGCGTGGACCGCGCGTCTGGGATCGCGGCCGGCCCTCGTAGCAGCGGCGGTCGTCGTCAGCATCGGTGCGGCGATTGCGCTCTACAGCGTGGAGCGTTCACCCGCACTGGGAAGTGCGGCGTCGGTGATGATCGACCGCGACTTGAGCAACGTTCGACCCCGGGAGCGAGCAACTCCGCGAGGGACGGGGCAGGAGGAGCGAACCGCGCCAATCGAGCATCAGGCGCACCCGAGCGATGCCGTGGCTGCGCAGCGCCCGGTTCAGCCGCAACGTGGCGCGGCGGGCGCTACCGAGCGGCGGGCGACGGTCGTCTTCACCACCGTCGCCAGCAACGCTCCGCCGGCAACGGCGCGTTCCGACGAGTCACCGCCACCGGTCGCGGCGATTGCGCCGCCCAGGGAACCGGCGGGCGACGGACTAGACCGAGTCCTCGGTCTGGCCGACGCACTCGAGACCTGTTCTCATCAGCCCATTTTTGCGCGCGTCGCGTGCGAGTATCGTGCTCGAGCACGTTACTGCGAAGAGCCTGGTGGAAGCCAGATCCCACAGTGCGCGGATCGGCCTCCGCGCGATCACGGACAGTAGGACGATCTAGGTCTTCTGCACGCGCCGATTGCTCTTGCGCGACGGCCGCTTGCTTGACGCTCGCGCCCTCACCAGGCGATCGCGGACGTCGAGCCACCGTTTGCTCGCCGCGCCCCGCCGTCACGTCGAATTCACCCAGCCGTTGACGGTGAAGCGGGCATCGGCGAATGCGCGCGAAGGTATGCGTACCGGCAATACTTCGTGCATCGTACGCGCCCAGAACATCACGATGCGATTGTGGAGCGGCTCGACGACATCGAAGGTTTCGGCGCGCGCGAGCTTGTTGTTGCGCAGGACATCGTGATAGATCTTGAGCTCGCCGCCTGAAAAGCCCTTCGGCTGCCGGTTGAAGTAGTAGACGTAGGTAAGGTAGCGCTTCGGCACCTTGTCGTTGTCTGCGTCCGTGTGCACGCCGAAGAAGCTGCCGTCGATGCTCGCCGTCACCTGGGCTTCGACGATGCCAACGGTAATCGGAGGCACGCGAAGCGAGGGCAGAACGGTCGGCATCACGTGCCGCACCCGGTCGACGACCGGGCGCACGAGATCTGCCGGCGGATTCATCACGAGCGAATGGCGATAGTCGGTTCGCCCGTCATGCGTGCCCGAGGGCTGAAACGACGGTTCCAACGCGAGCACGCGCGCAAGAAGCGTCCGCCAGACGTCATCGGGCAAAAAGTTTTCGATGACCGCGACCGGATGCCTTACGGTGCGTTGCGCTGGATTTGCTGCGGATGATTCCACGCCGTGACGATAAAACGAGGGAAGGCCGCCCGACACGATGGAGCCGGGCGGTGTAGCCGTCATTCTATTCGCTCCCGCTGGGGCGACGCGACGGTCCGGAACGCGAACCTACTTGACCCGCGCAACGCCGCCCCCATGTGCGCCAATTGACGCTTATTGCGCTTCGACCAAGCCAGAACTGATGCCACCCGTCACAACCGCGCTGATCGTTGCCAACGTTGCAGTGTTCCTGCTGCAGTCGATTGCGCCCGGGCTCGTCGTGCCCTTTGCGTTGTGGCCGCTCGCCACATCAAGCCTTGGCATGGGTGCCGCGTTCGCGCCATGGCAACTCGTAACGTATGCGTTCCTGCACGGGGGCCTGCTCCATCTCGCGTTCAACATGTTTGCGCTCTACATGTTCGGGAGCGCGATCGAGCACGTGTTCGGCACGCGTCGCTACGTCATCTACTATTTCACGGCGGTCATTTCCGCGGCGATCACGCAATTGATCGTCGCGATGATGGCTGGCGCCGTGTACCCCACGATCGGTGCATCGGGCGGCGTCTTCGGCTTGCTGCTCGCATACGGCATGTATTTTCCGCACAACCGCGTCATGCTGCTGTTTCCGCCGATCCCGCTACCCGCGCGCGTCTTCGTCTTCCTCTATGCCGTGCTCGAGCTGTTCCTGGGCGTCACCGGTTCGCAGGAAGGTGTCGCGCACTTCGCGCACCTCGGCGGCATGATCGGTGGTTTCGCGCTGTTGCATTTGTGGCGTACCGGAATTCGTCGGCGACGCTTGCGATGACGCGCTCCGATGCCGCGCAGCGCGCTCGATGTGAGCCTGTCGGCGCGTTTGACAATCGGCGTCCGCGCGGCAATCATGCGGAGGTCGCGCTTCATTCGACGGACGGCGCGTTAGGCCCGCTTGGCAGAGTTCTTGCACCGTTTTTCGCGCTCCGGGATGGAGCTCGACGCGTCCGGCGATAACGCCCTGCGCGCCGACCCGCAAGTGTTGCAAAGTTGCTTCGCGCATGGAGGTGCGCATGAAATCGATTCTCGACCCCACCTTCCGCTATACATCCAGCGCAAATACCGATCTCCGCAAGACTTTTGCGCGTATAAGGCGTGAAAATC
>JBKPOL010000171.1:0-3056 GCA_046733075.1 Pseudomonadota bacterium
CGTGCGCCTCGCGGCTTCGCTCAAGGCGCGCTCGGCCGCACACTTGCTGCGGGCATACGCGTCTTCCGGCGCGACCCGATCCTCGGGGCGAAACGGATGGCCCGGCTCCGTGCGCTCCCCGTTGACCTTGACCGAGCTTGCAAGGACGAACCGGGACACACCCGCGACAACGGCAGCCTCCGCCATATGCAAAGTCGCGACCTCGTTTGCCGCCCGATAGGCCGCTTCGCTGTCGGAGGCCGTCTCGCGCATGACGTGCGCGCGCCCCGCGAGGTGGATGACGACGCGCACGTCGGTGAGCCGCGCGGCCAGGTCGTCGACCGTCGCACGCGCAAGATCCACTGCGTGCACCTCCATCGGACCTGTTGCGGCGATGGGAACGCGATCCTCGCCGTGGCGAACAAAGCGGCGCAGCCGCCGTCCGCGGGCAGCGGCGCGCGCGCAGAATGCGCGCCCAATGAAGCCATTCGCACCGGTTACCGCGATCACCGGACGTCTCGCGCGGTGAGTCGCCATCGCCGCGATGGCGCGAGCCGTCTTCGCGCACCTCGCGGACCTCCGGCACCCAGGAAAGCTAGAGCCATTTCCAGCCATGCTTCGCGTAGAAGCGCACACCGCCGCGAAAGAAGTAGCCGACGTGGCGCAGACCCTTGCGCGCGGCGCTTCCGCCGTGATGCACGATGTTCACGCTCGGGACGAACGCGTTCCGTCCAACGTCGGAGAGCCGCACGCTCCAGTCGAAATCCTCGAAATACAGAAAGAACCCGGGATCGAAGCCGCCCGTCCGGTCGATCGCCTCGCGGCGCGCAAGCATGAACGCCCCGGACATGATCGGTACCCCGACGGCGTCGCGGGGTGGAATCGCGTCGAGGACGTCGTGCATTTCGTAGCGGGCGAGCCGACGCGCGAACAGATTGCGCAACCGCGTCGGTGCAAAGCCGCGCAACAGCAGATCGAAGACCGCGGGGTATCGCTTGCACAGGTATTGCGTGTTTCCACGCGTGTCCCTGACGGCGGGCGCAAGTGCGGCGATGTCGCCGTGCCCGTCCAGCCAGCGAATGGCATTGACGAGCGCGTCCGCGGCGAGCTCCACATCCGGATTGAGAACGAGGTGATAGTCAGCGCCCGTGCCGTGCAACACCAGGTTGTGCGCGGCGCCGTACCCGATGTTCGCGTGGCCATGGAGGAACATCACGTGAACCGCGGAATCTGCGAAGCGCGCGCGGCCGACCTCGATCACGCGTTCGGCAATGCCGCGGTCGCCACTGTTGTCGATCAGCGCGAGATGAACCGTCCGCAGCACGCGCTCGTCCTGTGCGGCACCGATGGCGATCGCGAGCGTATCGAGCGTGCGCTCGAGCAGCGGCAGATCGGGCTTGTACGTGACGATGCTGATTTGCAGCGACGACGGCAGCACGGGCAGCGCCTGGCGCACCGGATAAAATGAGGCGACAGCATACATGCACGTCGAGCGCGCTGCGGACGCCGACAGGAGAACCAACGGTGACTTTCCCCACCCCACCCTCGACGTCGTCCAACGTGGATCGGAACTTGCCGTCGAGCGCTGCGCCGGCAACGCGCTATGACGCTGCGTCGCTGCGCGAATTCGCGAACGACTTGTTGCGCATTTCCGGCGTCGCGTCGGACATCGCGACCGATGTCGCGGAGATCCTCGTCGACGGCGATCTGATGGAGCACACGACGCACGGTCTTGCGCTGCTGCCCGCCTATCTCGATCAACTCGAGCGCGGCGCGATGGCCAAGGAAGGTGCGCCGCGCGCGATTCACGCAACGAGCACCGCGCAGACGTGGGATGGCCAGCGCTTGCCGGGGCCCTGGCTCACGCTCCGCGCGCTCGATACGGCGCTTGGCATGGCGCGCGAACACGGTACGGGCACGGTCGTCGTTCGGCGCTCGCATCACATCGGATGCCTTGCCGCGTACCTGAAGCGCGCGACCGACCGCGGGGCGATGGCGCTCCTCTATTGCAGCGATCCGTCGAACCACAGCGTCGCCCCGTTTGGCGCGGTGACATCGGTATTCACGCCGAATCCACTGGCCGCCGGCATCCCGACGTCTGCGGATCCGATCTTGCTCGACGTTTCCGCGAGCTACACCACGAACGGATTGACGACGAGGTTGTATCAATCGGGCGAATCGCTCGCGCACCCGTGGCTGCAGGACGCGGAAGGCAATCCCACGCGCGATCCCGCCGTGCTGTTCAACGAGCCGAGGGGCACGTTGTTGCCCCTCGGGGGGCTGGAAGCGGGACACAAGGGCTTCGCGCTGGCCCTGCTGATCGAGGCGATGACGGCAGGGCTTGCGGGCCACGGCCGCGCCGACCCATCGGAGGGATGGGGCGCCACGGTGTTCGTGCAGGTGCTTGACCCGGGTCATTTCGGAGGACTCCAAGCATTCGAGCGCCAGATGGACTGGATCGTCGACGCGTGCCATCGCGCGACGCCGCGTCCGGGCGGATCAGCGGTGCGGTTGCCGGGCGAGCGGGCGCTTGCGCGATATCGTGACCAGACCGCACACGGTGTTGCGCTTCACCCGACGATCATGCCCGGGCTCGAAACATGGGCGCAAAAGCTCGGCGTCGCGCTGCCCCGGACACTTTAGTATTCAAAAGACGATTTCGACGCGCCGCAACGCGATCGGCGCTCGCTCGCGGCCCAAGTTACGCCGCCTTTTCGCTCACCCTCTGCAACGCCTTCTTCGGGTTGACGAGCGTGCGGCGCCCATCGGCGGTCTTGTCCGCGGTGTTCCGAATCAGCTCGATCACCTCGGGCGGTGTCAGTCTGGGATTCACCGCAAGGATCTTCGCGGCCAGATTCGCGACTTGTGGCGATGCCATCGACGTCCCCGATTCGGCGATCCTGTCTCCGCCGGGGATGGTGCTTTCGACCTGATACCCGTTCGCATGCACGACGACCGTCGGACCGTAGCTTGTGAACGACGCTTCGTCGCCGGCCTTGTCGACCGCTCCGACGGTCATCAGGTTCGGCAGCGAAATGCCGGCGGGAAGGTCTTCGGTGAACGACGCATCTTCGTTG
>JBKPOL010000172.1:0-8595 GCA_046733075.1 Pseudomonadota bacterium
GCTGAGGCCATGCTGAAGTACGGCAAGTACGGCAAGTCAATCGACGATGCATAGACGTCGATGATGTCGTTTCAGTGCGGGGTCCGCACAGCAGGTTGGAACGTCCCCTGCCAGCAACCCTGATAACGCCACTTCGAACTCTTGCGTGCGGGGCCGTGGGGATCTCCCTGTTTTGACATCGCGGATCGCGGATGGAATACTGCCCACTCGCACAATCCAGGAGGACGATCCGTGCCTGTTCTTTCGCTGAACTTCGGTCGGTTGCTTTCCTCAACGCTTGCCTTGTCTACGCTGTTGCTTTTGGCAAGCGCGCAGCTTGGAATAGTCGCGCAAGCGCAAAGTCTGCAGGACAAGATCAAGAACAAGCAACCGGTGGTCGTCGCGACCGAGGACGACTATCGGCCGTTCGAATTCATGCAGGACGGCAAGCCGGCTGGATTGGACAACGAACTGTTTCAACTTTTGAAAGCGGAGGCCAAGTTCGATCTGCGCCAAGAGATTCTGCCGTGGACGGGCCTGCTCGCAGGTGTAAGCAGTGGAAAGTACGACGCCGCCGTGACGGGTGCGCTCATTAACCAAGAGCGCGCCAAGGCTTTCGATTTCGCGATGCCGATCGCTGCCAATACACATTACTACTTGAAGCGCGCGAACGACAACAGCATCAACAGCATCAAGGATCTGTCAGGAAAGACCGTTGGCGTTCAGTCAGGAAGCGTGCTGTTTGCGCGGTTGCCCGAGCTCGAAGCAATGCTCACGAAGACCGGCGGCAAGCTCGGAAAGGTTGTTCAATATGCTTCTTATCCCGAGGCGTACCAGGACCTCGCGACGGGACGCGTCGACTACGTCGTCAACGGCGAAATCAGCCTCGTGGCGGTAATGGCCGAGAGGCCCGGCGTATTCGCGATGGGACAGCCGGTCGTCAACAGTCCCTCGTACGTCGGCTGGCCCGTCAAGAAAGGCAACAAGGAGATGCTCGACTTCCTGAACGGCTTCCTGCAGAAGGTGCGAGCGAACGGAAAGCTCGCCGAGCTACAGCAGAAGTGGTTGAAGGTGACGTTCAAGGATTTGCCGGAGAAGGTCGACCCGACGTTCTGATTCGATAGCGGTAGCTCTTGCCGCCGGGCTACCGCTTGTTTTCTTCGCTCCCACTATTGCTCGAGGGCGCCGCCGTCACGGCGCTCGTATCGATCCTCGCGATTGCAGTCGGCGTCCCATTGGGGCTCCTTCTGGCGATCATTCGCTGGCGCCGTGTTCCGCTGCTGTCCAATGCGGTGGCGGCGTACGTCAGCCTGATCCGGGCAACGCCCGCAATCACGCTCGCTCTGCTCATTTTCTTTGCGCTGCCGAGTTTCGGAATCGTGCTTACGCCGCTGGCAGCCGCCGTGTTGACGCTCACCCTGAACACGTCGGCCTTCAACTGCGAGATCTGGCGCGCCGCGCTGATCGATTTTCCTGCCGAGCAGCTGGACGCCGCGCGTGCATTCGGCCTTCGACCGCGACTCGCCTTTCGCAGGATCATCTTTCCGCAGATCTGGCGCACAAGCCTGCCGGCCCTCGTGAACGAGATGACGCTTCTCATCAAGGCCAGCCCCGCGCTCGCCGTGATCGGTCTCGTCGACCTGACGCGAGCAGCAAGCCGTATCGGCGCGGCGACCTACAAACCCCTTCCTCCATTCATCGTCGCTACGTTGCTCTACGTTCTGCTGGTCCTCGCGTTCGTCGCGCTTCAGCGGCTCGCTGAGCGACACCTCTATGCGATGCGATCGGCGCAATGACGAAGGATTTCCTGATTGTCTTCGGACACTTCGACCAGTTCCTGGCGGGACTGTGGAACACGCTGTGGCTAGCCGGCGCAACGCTTCTTCTTGCTTCGATACTCGGCTGCGCGATCGCAGCGCTGATGCTCGCGCCGCAGAGGTTTATCCGGAAATCTGTAGCGTTCCTGGTGGACGGGATGCGGTGCATTCCCTTTCTGCTGCTCGCCTACCTCGTGTATTACGGATTGCCCGAACTCGGGCTCCAGTTCGACAGCTGGACGTGCGGGGTCAGCGCGCTCGTGCTCTATCATTCCGCGTACATCGCGGAGATCGTCCGCGGCGCGTGGTCCAACCTCGCCCGGGAACAGATCGACGCCGGCAAGGCCTTCGGATTCCAGGGGTACAGGCTGTTTCGGCGCATCATCCTGCCGCAGCTCTTCTTCGCTTCGGCACCTGTCGTCGGCAATCAGACGGTGCAGATTCTCAAGGACACCGCGTTTCTAATGATCATCACCGTGCCCGAGCTCACGTTCGTCGCAAGCTCCATTCAGGCGACGTATTTCGTTCCCTTCGCCGCGTTCATCGTCGCCATGCTTCTCTACTGGGCAGTGACACTCGGCATCGAGGCCGGCGTTCGGCGCGTCGAACTCTCTGCAGCGCTTCGCCGTGCTTGAGAGATCCATGCGCGCCGCCCGACACTCCTGCGTCCTGCGCCGTGCCGCCTGACCCAGCCGTTCGTTACGCGTTGGAGGCGCGCCGGCTCGGCAAGCGCTTCGGCTCGCATCAAGTTTTGAGTGACGTGAGCTTCGGCGTTCCACCCGGGAAGACGTTCTGCATCCTCGGTCCCTCGGGTTCGGGCAAATCGACGCTGCTGCGTTGCCTGAACTTCCTCGAACGACCCGATGAGGGCGAGGTGCTTCTCGACGGAGAGCGTGTGGGCTTCAGAAACGGCACCTACATGAAGGAGCGCGAGCTTTCGCTGCTCCGCGTTCGCATGGCCATGGTTTTCCAGCACTTCAATCTGTGGCCGCACCTGACCGTTCTCGGCAACGTCATCGAAAGTCCCGTGCACGTGCTCGGGCGTGCGCGCGACGCGGCGATGGCCGACGCGCAAGCACTGCTGAGGAAAGTAGGGCTGGCGGAGAAGCAGGATGTCTTCCCGCATACCCTTTCCGGCGGACAGAAGCAGCGCGTCGCCATCGCGAGGGCTTTGGCGATCAATCCGCAGGTTCTGCTGTTCGACGAGCCGACCAGTTCGCTCGACCCCGAGATCGTCGGCGAGGTGTTGTCGGTCATGCGACAGCTCGCGTCCGAGGGGATGACGATGATCGTCGTCACGCACGAAATGGGTTTCGCGCGCGAGGCCGCGGACACCACGATCTTCATGGACGCCGGCAAGATCGTCGAGGTGTCGACACCGGAGGAATTCTTCGTGCAGCCTCGTACCGAGCGCGCACGACAGTTCTTGCAACGCTACGTGAGGTGATGCGATGAACTCTTCGACTCCGATGCATTCCGGACCACCCATAGAGCCAAGCCGCCTGCTCTACGACCGCGTGATTCCCCCCGGAGAAGACTGGTCGGGCAAGGTCGATCGCGGGTGGGTGCTGCGGCTTGTCGACATGTGCGGTCACCAGGCAGTCGACTTCCTCTGCTACAACGGGGCGGATCCGTCGGAACGCTACAACGCCGCGGACACGATGAAGATCGGCGGCTCGATCTACATCCAGAAAGGAACGCGCATCTTTTCCGACATGGGAAACGTGCTCTTCACCGTCATCGAGGACACGTGCGGATTCCACGACACGATCGGCGGCTGCTGTTCGCGCGAGAGCAATCGCGTGCGCTATGGCGTGCAGGATGGCAAAAACTGCCGCGACAGCCTGCTGCGTGCGCTGGGGCGTCACGGCCTCGGAAAGAAGGACCTGGTGGCCAACATCAACTTCTTCATGTACGTGCCAGTCGGGGAAGACGGCCGCATGGCGATCGTCGACGGCGTTTCCAAGCCGGGCGACTACATCGATCTCAGGGCGGAGATGGACGTGCTCGCAGTGCTGTCCAATTGCCCGCAGATCAACAATCCGGCGACCGACTACAATCCGACGCCGATACGCGTCGTGATCTACTCTTAAGAAACCTCGTCGCTCGAGCAAGCGCGCCGCAGCATGCGCTCATCCCGAAAGACGCCGCGTACGTAATCAATCCGAGGTCTGCATCGAGGCGGCCGCATCCGACCGCTCCGCGCTATGCGCGAGCGGCGACGGCCTCTATCTCGACCTTCCAATCAGGATGCGAGAGCCGCTTTACGGTCACCATCGTCACCGCGGGGCGATCCCAGCCCGGGATGTCACGCCACGAGTCGCGATTGAGTTGAACGTCGCGGGGATCGGTGATGTAAACGTTGACTCGAACGAGGTCTTCGGGCCCCATTTCAGCAGCCGCCAGCAGCGCGAGCACGTTCTGCCACGCGCGACGCACCTGGGCTGCGCTGTCGCCTGCGAGCGAACCGTCGGGATTCACGCCCACCTGCCCGGCAATATGGAGCCATCGCGCGTTCGGCGGCACTTCGACCGCCTGGCTGTACGTAGCGAACGGCGCTACGACATCGTCTGGAACGTATCGCTTCAATCCCGGCATTTGATCGCTCCGTTGTTCAGTCGGGCATGCGTCAATCGGGCGGCGTCAGCGTGTGCCATTGTGTCGCCGACTCGTAGGCGTTCGCCACCCGAAGCATCGTCAACTCGTCGAAAGGCCGTCCGACCACCTGCAGACCGATCGGCAGGCCCTCTCTCGACATGCCCGCCGGCAGCGAAATAGCCGGCAGTCCGGCCATGCTGAACGGACGCGTGTTTCGGGCGAAGAGAAGCAGGCTTGCGGCGGTCGTCCTGCCTTCGCTGCGTGTGGGAAGCGCGGAAGTCGTGGGCGTGATGAGGACGTCGACGTCGCCGAACACTGCTTCCAGCTCGTGCTGCACCTGCGCGCGAATCCGCAGCGCGTGCAGATACTGTCGCGCCGAGATGAACTCGGCTGCGCGAAGCTGCACCCGAAGATCTGCGCCGAGCTGCTCGGGTCTTTCACGCAGCATCTGTTCCTGCGTCGAATCGGCTTCCGCAACGGTGATGATCGTCCCGGCTGCGTGCGCAGCCGCGGCGAACTCAAACTGCACCGGGATCGTGCGCATGCCGAGCGCTTGCAGACCGCCAATCGCCGTGTCGAATGCTGAACCAATCTGGGGATCGAGCGATGTTTCGAAAAAGCGGCCGGTCAGAACGCCGACACGAAGTCCGCGCACGTCGCCGTTCAATCGGGCGACGAGGTTTGGCGCGGCGCGACGACTTGCATACGGATCGGCGGGATCGTGTCCGGCAATCGCCTCGAAGAGCAACGCGGCATCGCGCACACGGCGCGCGAAGGTTCCGACGTGGTCCATCGTCCAGCTTCGATTCAGCACGCCTGACCTGCTCACACGACCGAGCGTTCCTTTCAGGCCGACCACACCGCAGAAAGCCGCCGGAACACGAATCGACCCGCCGGTGTCCGTCCCCAGCGCGCCGTGAACGAGGCCGGCAGCGGTTGCGATCGCGGATCCTCCGCTCGAGCCGCCGGGTATGTAGTCGGGATCCCACGGATTGCGTGCGCGACCGTATAGCTCGTTCTCGGACGTCATGCCTCCGGCAAGCTCGTGCGTATGGAGCTTGCCGAGGATGATCGCGCCCGCGGAACGCAGGCGCGCGACACACGTCGCGTCCTGCTGCGCGATCAGCGTCCCCACCGATCGGCTCCCGGCCCGCGTCGGTGCGCCCGCCACATGAATGATGTCCTTGACGCCAATGATGACGCCGTGAAGCGGTCCCCGGCGCTGGCCTCGGCGGAGCTCCGCATCGAGCGTGGCTGCTTCCTGTCGTGCAGAATCGGCGAGGACTGCGACGAACGCGTTGAGCGTCGAATTGGTCCGCTCGATGCGTGCGATCGCTTGCTCGACCAGTGCCGTGCAAGTCGTCGTCCCCCCTTCCAGCATCTCGGCCACCGCTGCTAAATCGGCTGCTGCCGATTGCTCGACGGTCACGGTTCCGGCCAGCGTTCGAGCCACGCGTCGGCAAAACGCGGCGAGACGAATGGCTCGTCGGTGAAATGCAGGCGGACCTTTTCGACATCGTCGATCAGCTGCTGCAAGCCAGCGAGCGGCTGAACGAGCTCCCGTGCGTCGGACTCCGTCAACTCGAGTCCGAGCACTTCGCGTCCCATCTTCATGACCGTGTCGATGTCCATGTTTCGAAACTTTCGTGTTTGGCGTCATATGGTCGGAGCAAGCGAAGCGCCGCGCTCAACTCATATGCAACCGGATGTCTTTCGGTCGACGGTCGATCCCGTTCGTCAACGCGATGTCCATGGGACACGCGGAGAAAACCATGATGACATCGACGACCGCGCGGATGACGACATGATCGCCCGGTCGCGAGACCGGCGGCTCGATCGTAAGCTTTCCGGCGTCACCGATCTGCACGTTTTCGAAGAGGTTCCACGGACTGGGAACACGCGGCGCGTCGATTCCCATTTCGTGCAGCGCCGCGAAGAAGTTTTCCGCGCAGCTCGCGTGCTTCCCTTGGAAGCCCAGAAGTCGGTAACGCGCTTCGTCACACGCCGAGAGAAGCGTGTCGTGGACGCCCGGAGACGTGTCCTCCGCGAGGTTGAGCACCGGGCGTCGACGATTCGAGTACAGATCGTCTCCAACGCATGGTCGCAACTTGTCGAGCGACGAGCGCGTGTGCTCCATCGACAGGACCTCGCTCGTGTCCGACGCGCATAGCGCCCACGTATCCACGACTTGTTGACCGTAAATGTTGGCTACCGTTATGCAAGCACGAGCCGGCAGCGCAAGTGCGATGCCGGTGCCAGCCTTGAGGATGAAGGGGTCAGCCATCAAGTACTTTCCTCGATCTCCATCGTTGCCGGAACGCCGTCCGCAAGAAGTCGCACGACCACGTGACAAGCGACACACATGCTAAGCAGCGGCTGCGGGGGGCTTACGCGAATGCGCAAAATCGGGCGTCTTGGGCGGCTCCTCGCACGGCGCGACCTCGCGCTGCACATACTCGAGCGCGGTCACGGGATCATCGGCATAAGTGAAGAGCGCGAGGTCCTCGGACCCAATCATGCCGTAGCGCGCAAGCGCGTCGAAGTCGACGATCTCGTTCCAGTAGCTTCTCCCGTAAAGAACGACCGGGATGCGGCGCGCCAGCTTCCCGGTCTGGGCAAGCGTCAGCAGCTCGAACATCTCGTCGAGCGTTCCGAATCCGCCGGGAAAGACAATCAGTGCGCGCGCCAGATGCGCGAACCACAGCTTGCGCATGAAGAAGTAGTGGAATTCGAACGTGAGCTCAGGCGTGATGTACGCGTTCGGACGCTGCTCATGCGGCAGCCCGATGTTCAAGCCGATGCTCCGGCCGCCCGCATCCGCGGCGCCCCGGTTGGCGGCTTCCATGATTCCACCGCCGCCACCGGAACAGACGACGTACCGGGCGCAGGTGGGCGGCTGGCTCAGCGACCACTGCGTGACGAGACGGGCGAGCTCGCGCGCATCCGAATAATAGTTGCCGAGGGGTCCGTGAGCAGCGAGGCGGGCGGACCCGAAGAAGACGACGATATCGGACACCTTCTCGCGCGAAAACGCCTGCAGCGGCTCCAGGTACTCCGCGAGGATGCGCAACGGTCGCGCGTCCTCGCTGTCGAGAAACGCTTCGTCCTTGTAGGCGATCTTGACGCGCCTGCGCCTTGTCGTCATCTCATTTTCCCGTCCGCGCGAAGTCGATGTATCCGCGCGACACGTCAGCGCGAAGCAGCTTGACGCGTACGGCATCGCCGACGTCGAGACCTTCGAAGCCGCGAACCACGCGTCCCTCGACCGTCGGATGCGAGATGCGCACCCACGTCCCCTTGGACGACGCACCGGTCACGATCGCGTCGAACTCCGCGCCGATTCGCCGCGCGAGCAGCAGCGCTGCGGCGGATTTCTGCACCTGCCGCTCGACTTTCGTCGCGTTGTCCTCCTGCTCGGTGCAGTGCGCCGCCAGCGCCTGCAGCTCTTCGTTCGAATAGGGCGCGCGATCGCCAGCGAGCGCCGCCTTGACCAACCGCTGCGAGATCAGGTCGGGAAAGCGACGGTTGGGCGCGGTGGCATGCGAGTAGTCCCGCACCGCAAGGCCGAAGTGACCCTCACCGCGCATGCCCGGGGACTCCAGCGCGTACTCCCCGGAGCCGAGAAGCTTGACGACGGCGAGCGACAGGTCGGCAAAGGTCGCAGGATGCGACGCGCGGCGTTCGGTCAGGAACGCGTCGAGCGCAACGGCATCCGCCGCCGCGGGCAGCGTGTGCCCGAGCGCTGCCGCGAGGTCCATGATCCGCTCCCAGCGTTGCGGCGATCCGAGCACGCGGCGCAGCGAAGGAAATCCGTGCCGCCCGAGGAAAGTCGCGACCGTGACATTCGCCGCGATCATGAAGTTCTCGATCAGTTCCTTGGCGCGGTTCCTCGGATCGGGCCGCAGATCGGACAGCGCGCCGTCGTCGAACACGGGCCGGACCTCGAGCGTCTCGAGGGTGAGCGCACCTCGTTCGCACCGCGAGCGCTTGAGGTGCTGCGCCACCGCATCCTGTGCGCGCAGTTGCGCATCGAGCCCTTCGACGGCGGCTACGGAGGCTGGAAGCCGTCCATCGCCGTCGAGCCACGCTGCCACGCCGTTGTACGCGAGCTTCGCGTGATTGCGCACGCTGGCGCGGTAGATGTCGCTCGCGACGACATCACCGCGATCGTCGACCGTCATGTCCACGACGACGGCGAGCC
>JBKPOL010000173.1:0-5668 GCA_046733075.1 Pseudomonadota bacterium
CGCACGCTCGTCCCCGCGCGCGCGGGCAACTCCGCCGCATGACGCCGGACGCGTATTGCGCCGACAAGGCGGCACGGAGCGGATCGAGCTTCTACTACAGCTTCCGCCTGCTCGATGCTCCGCGGCGCACCGCGATCACCGCGCTCTACGCGTATTGTCGGGAGGTCGACGATGTCGTCGACGAAGTGTCCGATCCGGCGGTTGCGCGCGTGAAACTGGCCTGGTGGAGAACCGAGGTCGACCGGATCTTTGCCGGAACACCGCAGCACCCGGTCGCCGTCGCGCTCGTACCGGTCGTGCGTCGCTATGCGCTGCAGCAATCGCATCTGCAACTCGTCATCGATGGCATGGAGATGGATCTCGACAAGACGCGCTACGTGGATTTCGACGAGCTGAAGACCTACTGTGACCGCGTTGCGGGCGTCGTCGGTCGCATGTCCGCGGAAATCTTCGGCTATCGCAACGAAGCGACGCGGTTGTATGCGCGCGACCTGGGCGTCGCGTTCCAGTTGACGAACATCGTGCGTGACGTCGGTGAGGATGCGCGCCGAGGACGAATCTACCTGCCGCTCCACGATCTCACACGATTCGACGTCAAGCCTTCGGACATCCTGCAGGGGAGGAGCTCGCCCGCCTTCACCGAGCTGATGGCGTTCGAAGTGGATCGCGCGCGCCGGTGGTACGAC
Source organism: Pseudomonadota bacterium (assembly GCA_046733075.1). Taxonomy (GTDB): domain Bacteria; phylum Pseudomonadota; class Gammaproteobacteria; order Burkholderiales; family Casimicrobiaceae; genus VBCG01. Next base: position 687 of record JBKPOL010000173.1, read on the forward strand.
CGCGCGCTTTCGGAGTTGCCGGCGGAAGACCGACGGCCGCAGCGCGCGGGTCTCGCCATGGCTGCGATCTACCGAACGCTGCTCGATGAGATTGCGCGCGACGGCTATCAGGTACTCGACCGGCGCATTGCACTGACGCCACTGCGCAAGCTCTGGATCGCGACGCGCGCGGCATGGCGCGCGTGATTGCGGTCATCGGCGGCGGCTGGGCCGGATGCGCTGCGGCCATCGAGCTCGCGCGAAGCGGCTTCCAGGTCGCGTTGTTCGAGGCCGCCCCGGCGCCTGGTGGACGCGCGCGTTCGGTCCTTCGCGACGATCTCGTCCTCGACAACGGTCAGCACCTGCTGCTCGGAGCGTACACGGCAACACGCGAGCTCGCGTCGCAGCTCGACGCGTCCGGAGCTCGCTGCCCGTGGACCGTCCTGCCGCTCGCCATCCGTCCGTTCTCCGAAGCACAGCGAAACGGTGTCGTTGTCGATACCGCAAGGGCTCGGGCACCATTCGGGCTCCTCGCAGGCATCCTTACGGCCAGGGGTCTGTCATTGCGGGAGCAGATGGCGACGATCCGCTGGTTCGTGAGGCAGCGTCGCAGGCGCTTCCATTGCGACGAGAACCTGACCGTCGCAACTTTGCTTGCGCCCCTGCCGGAAGCCGTTTGCGCCGGCCTGCTCGTTCCGCTTTGCATCGCTGCGCTCAACACGCTTCCGGAACGCGCGTCCGCGCAGGTCTTCTTGAACGTCTTGCGCGAAGCGTTCTTCGGCGTGCCCGAAGGATCCGCGATCCTGCTGCCCCGCGAGGGTCTCGGCCGGGTCATTCCAGAGCGATCTGCGGACTGGCTCCGTGCGAACGGACACGCCGTGCATCTCGCCACGCGCGCCATGATCGCCGAGGCGGAAGCGGGCGTTCGGCTCGTCCACGCCGGCGCGGAAACGCGGGCACAGGCGGCCATCGTCGCTGTCGGCCCGCACCAGCTCGCTGGCACATTCGATACGGCGCTTATCCAGCGTAACGCGGGCCTGTCGTCGGCCGTGGATGCGGCGCGGCGCTTCGAGTGGGAAGCGATTACGACCGTGTATCTAGGCTATCGCGCGAGGGTGTCCGTTCCCCCGGGTCTCATTCGTCTCGATGATGCGCCCGGGCAATGGGTGTTCGATCGCGCCGACATTCTCGCCCGTTCGCCACCGGCGCCGCGCGCGCCCCACATTCAATCGCTGCTCGCCGTCGTAATCAGCGCGCATCGCCGGTCCGTGGACGAGCCTTCCGCATCGATCGCGCATGCGGTCGATGCGCAACTGCGACGACTCGATCCGGAGTTGCCGCCACTTGCGTGGTCGCAGGTGATCTTGGAAAAACGCGCCACCTACGCGTGCGTTCCGGGTCTCCTGCGCCCGCCCTGCGGTCGGCTCACCGACGCGTTGTACCTTGCCGGCGACTACACGTACGATGCATTTCCTGCGACGCTCGAGGGCGCGGTGCGCAGCGGTGTCGCCGCCGCGCGTGCGCTGATCGGCGACTTCACGTCACGCGGCTCCGCAGCAGGCGCTGCTGCTCGCGATTCCACTCCCGTTCCTTGATCGCCGCCCGCTTGTCGTGCTGCTTCTTGCCCTTGGCGAGACCGATCGCGAGCTTCACCCGTCCCTTGCTGTAGTGCAGGTCGAGGGGCGTCAGCGTATAACCTGCCCGTTCGACCTGACCGATCAGCCGATTGATCTCCTCGCGGTGAAGCAGCAACCGGCGCGTGCGCGTCGGATCCGGATGTACATGGGTCGACGCGGTGGAAAGCGGCGAGATGTGCGCGCCGATCAGCATCAGCTCGCCGTTCTTGACGACGACGTAGGCCTCTTTGAGGTTCGCGCGACCGCCACGAATCGCCTTCACTTCCCAGCCTTCGAGCGCGATCCCGGCCTCGAAACGTTCCTCGATAAAATAGTCGTGGAACGCCTTGCGATTCTCGACAATGCTCATGGAACGGTGATGGCGGGCTCTTCGTTGGCCCGCGCATTCTACCCTCGGACGCGATGCGCCGTGGGCGACGGAGCCGGTTCGACATCGCTCGTCGCATGCGCGCGTGCGCGATGGGCCGGCGGCGTCGCAGCCCGTTCGACATCGTACTTCGCATGCGCTGCATAACCAAGAGCGTTCTCGTTCCGTACACGGCGCCGCAGATGTTCGAGCTCGTCGATCGCGTCGAGCTTTATCCCGAATTCCTTCCGTGGTGCGGCGGCACGCAGGTCCTTGCGCACGTCGACGATCGGAAGACCGCGCGCATCCACATCGACTACCACGGTGTGCGGGCCCATTTCACGACTGTCAATCTCAATCGCCCCGGCGAATCGATCGTCATCACGCTGAAGGACGGACCCTTCCGCCACCTGCACGGAGAATGGAAGTTTCGCGCGCTCGGGGAGCACGGCTGCAAAGTGGAATTCGCGCTGTCGTACGAGTTCTCCACGCATCTCCTCGACAAAGTGATCGGGCCCGTGTTCGGCCACATCGCCAACACGTTCATCGAGGCGTTCGTGCGCCGCGCGGACGCCGTTTACCCGCACGAGCCCTGAGCGCGGAAGATGCACGTTTACGTTGCGTACGTCGCGCCCGGCCTCGAACTCTGCATCGCGGTCGACGTCGATGACGGCGCGACCGTCGACGACGTGGTTCGCGCTTCCCGCATCGCCGATCACATCGGAACCACCGCCGATTCGCCTGGATTCGCGATCTTCGGAAAGCGGGTGTCAGGCGATGCGCTCGTCGCGGCCGACGACCGCATCGAGGTCACTCGCCCCCTGGTTTGTGACGCGAAGTCGGCAAGGCGCACCCGCGCGGCGGTTGCGTCCAAGAAGCCTGCGGCCGGTTCGCACAATGACGAAACCGCGCGGCGTTCAAGCGACCGCATCTCTTCCAACGCGTCCAAAGGCGACGGTAAGGATTGACGCAAAAGCTTGACTCCGCGGCGTATTTCGGGAGAATCCGCCGCGTGCCGCCCGCTGCGACCCGCGTCCTCCATCGCTCCCGTCACGTCACGGCATACATTGGCATTGTTGCTGCGGTTGCAGCGCCCCATGCATTCGCCGGGGACCGCGCGGCCGATCGTTCACTGGCCGAGCAGGCGCAGACGTCGCTGGCGCAGGCGGCCACGCGCATGGTCGATGGCACGCGCGAAGTTGGACTGTTCGCGCTTTCGCTGGTGGGCATCGAGTACCGCTTCGGTGGGGATTCGCCTGACCGCGGGCTCGATTGCAGCGGGCTCATCCGCTATGTGTTCCAGCACGTCACCGGCGTCACGCTGCCGCGCACCGCGCAGGAGCTGAGCCGTATCGGCAAAACCGTTCGCGCCGACGATCTGGCTCCCGGTGATCTCGTCTTCTTCAATACGCGCCGGTTCGCGTTCTCGCACGTCGGCATCTATCTCGGCAACGGCCGCTTTATCCATGCGCCATCGCGGGGCGGCGAAGTCGGCGTCGCCATGCTCTCGAGCGGGTACTGGCAGAAGCGTTACAACGGTGCGCGTCGCCTCGTCGGCGTGCTGCCTGCATTGGTGCCGGCGCTGATCGCGCCCGCCGAGGCGCGCGAGCCCGACGCTGCGGTGGCGATCGCGCCGCTTGAGGAACACGCGCCGGCGGACGAAATCATGTCGCAGACGGAAGAAACACCATAGAGCGAGCGCCAATGCATTCGAGCGCCGTTCAGCGCAAGTCGGCGTGAAGCGGTTCCGTTCAATCCCGCGCGCCCGCGCGGCGCAGCTCCTTCACGAGATCGGCTTCCTCGCCGCGCTTCGCCCAATCAAGCGCGGTTGCGCCATCCTGATTGCGGTGATTCACGTCCGCGCCTCGACCGACGAGGAGACGCGCCGTGTCGAGATGATGCTCGCGAATGGCCATCATCAGCGCTGACGTGCCGTTCGGAGCGCCCGCATTGATGTCCGCTCCGCGCTGCAGCAGGTAAGTCACCACGTCGTCGTGTCCGCCCGTTGCCGCGTACATCAGCGGCGTCCAACCGCGCGGATTGATCGTGGCCCCTGCCGCGACCAGGGCGCGGACGCTGTCGAGATCGCCTTTCAGCGACGCGAGGAGCAGCGGCGTGTCGCCGAAGCGGTTCGCCCGGTCAGGGTTGGCTTTCGCGCCGAGCAGTGCGGCCACCGCGTGCGAGCTTCCATTGCGTGCGCCGATGCAGAGCAGCGTATCGCCGCTGCTGTCGACGGAATTGGGATCCATGCCACGCCCAAGCAGCCGCTTCACCTCGTCGGCTCGATCATTTGCGACCGCAACGGCGAGGTCGTCGAGCAAGCCTTGCGCAAGTGCCGAGCAGGTGAACGCCCACAGCAGCGCGACGATGACTTGCGCCTTGAGGACTCGTTCACTGCGCATCGCGCGCAATGCCGAACAGTCGGAAGAAATTGGCGGAAGTCGCTTCCGCGATGACATCGACAGAGACATCGCGGAGCCGCGCGATCTCCTCGCCGACATGCCGAACCCAGGCCGGCTGGTTGCGCTTTCCGCGGTGCGGAACCGGAGCGAGATAGGGACTGTCGGTCTCGACCAGCATGCGATCGAGCGGGACGCGCCGTGCAACGTCCTTCAACTCGACAGCATTACGAAACGTGACGATGCCGGAAAACGAGATGTGGAAGCCGAGGTCGAGCGCTGCGCGCGCCACGTCCCACGTCTCCGTGAAACAGTGCATGACGCCTCCCGCGTCGCCTGCGCCTTCCTCCCGCATGATGGACAGCGTGTCCGCGGCCGCCGCGCGCGTGTGAATGACGAGCGGCTTCCGGGCCTCGCGCGCTGCCCTGATATGCGTGCGAAAGCGACGACGCTGCCAGTCGAGATCACCGGTGAGCCGGTAGTAGTCGAGGCCCGTTTCGCCGATGGCAACGATCTTCGGTTCGACGGCGCGTGCGACGAGCATCTCCTCGGAGGCCTCGGTCGTATCCTGGTAATCCGGATGGACGCCGACGCTCGCATAGAGGTTGTCATGTGCGCGCG
>JBKPOL010000174.1:0-3789 GCA_046733075.1 Pseudomonadota bacterium
CCGCCTGCAAGAGTCTGCAATTGAACATCGAAGTCTCCCGGTTCTGTAGCGGAGCCGATATTGTGCGCGATCCGGGCGCGGTCGGTCCGGGACGCCGAACACGATGAGGAACGCCGGGCCGCAATGTCCGGCGCACACACCATGACCGCATCCGAAACACGCATCGAGCACGATCTCCTCGGCGACCGGCCCGTTCCTTCGCAAGCGTACTACGGCGTGCATACGTTGCGGGCGGTCGAGAACTTCCCCATCACGGGCAATTCGATCGCGATCTATCCGGACCTGATCCGCGCGCTCGCTTGCATCAAGCAGGCGGCCGCGCTCGCAAATCGTGAACTGGGCATGCTCGACGCCACGAAGTGTGAAGCGATCGTCAAGGCTTGCGACGAAATCCGGGCCGGAAAGCTGCATGACCAGTTCGTCGTCGACGTGATCCAGGGCGGCGCCGGCACGTCGACGAACATGAACGCCAACGAGGTCATTGCAAACCGCGGCCTCGAGCTGCTCGGCCATGCGAAGGGCGAGTACCGGTATCTGCATCCGAACGAAGACGTGAACGTGAGCCAGAGCACCAACGACGTCTATCCGACTGCGCTAAAGGTGGCCGGTTATTTCGGCATCTTTCGGCTCGTCGATGCCATGGCGGTGCTGCGGCGCGCGTTCGAGGCCAAGGCAGATGAGTTTCGGGACGTGCTGAAGATGGGTCGTACGCAGCTGCAGGACGCCGTTCCAATGACGCTCGGTCAGGAGTTCTCGACCTACGCGGTCATGCTCGGCGAGGACGAGGAGCGGCTCAAGGAAGCCGCGATGCTGATCCGCGAGATCAATCTCGGCGCAACCGCGATCGGCACCGGCATCAACGCGCACCCGGAGTACGCAGGCCTCGTATGCCGCCGGCTTTCGGAGATCACCGGCATTCCGCTCGTTACCGCACCGAACCTGATCGAAGCGACGCAGGACTGCGGCGCGTTCGTCCAGTTGTCGGGTGTACTGAAGCGCGTCGCGGTGAAGCTGTCGAAGACGTGCAACGACTTGCGCCTGTTGTCGAGCGGCCCGCGCGCCGGCCTGAACGAGATCAACCTGCCTCCGATGCAGGCGGGGTCGAGCATCATGCCCGGCAAGGTGAATCCGGTGATTCCCGAGGTCGTCAACCAGATCGCTTTCGAAGTGATCGGCAACGACGTCACCGTGAGCTTCGCCGCAGAGGCCGGGCAACTGCAGCTCAACGCATTCGAGCCGATCATCGCGCACAGCCTGTTCAAGAGCGTCACGCATCTGCGCAACGGATGCCTGACGCTTGCCGAGCGGTGCGTCAGCGGGATTACGGCGAATCGCGAGCGCCTGCGTGCGATCGTCGACAACTCGATTGGCATCGTCACCGCGTTGAACCCGTACATCGGATACGCAAACGCAACGCAGGTCGCGCAGGAGGCATTGGCAACGGGCCGCAGCGTGTCGGACCTCGTCCTCGAGAAGAAGCTGCTGTCGCGCGAGCGGCTCGACGAGATCCTGCGGCCGGACGTGCTCACGCGGCCACGGCCGATGCTTCAATCGCGCGAATGACGCGCCGGCAGGCGATGCCGGCTAACCGAACGGAGGCACCATGAACCAGGAACGCGCTTTCCGCCGTTTCCTCAGCGCATTTTGCATTGCACTCGCACTTGCAACGTTTACATCGCATACGGCTGCGCGCGAAGCCGGCAAGCTTGCCAATGTGGTGATCCTTGCAACAGGGGGCACCATCGCGGGCACAGGTGCGAGCACCACGGCGACCGTCGGCTACACCGCGGCGACGGTCGGCGTGCAACGCCTGATCGAGGCGGTGCCCGAGCTCAAGGCGGTCGCGAACGTCAAGGGCGAGCAGGTGTTCCAGATCGCCAGCGAGAACATGAACAACGACTCCTGGCTGAAGCTCGCGAAGCGCGTCAACGAGCTGCTGCGCCAGGACGACGTGGACGGCATCGTCATCACGCATGGCACCGACACGATCGAGGAGACGGCGTATTTTCTGAATCTCGTCGTCAAGAGTCGCAAGCCCGTCGTCATCGTCGGTGCAATGCGGCCGTCGACGGCCATCTCGGCAGACGGACCGATCAATCTCTACAACGCGACGATCCTTGCAGGCAGTGAGGAGGCCGCCGGCAAAGGTGTCCTCGTCGTGCTGAATGACCAGATCAACGGTGCGCGCGATGTGACGAAGACGAACACGGCGAACACCGACACATTCCGCAGCTGGGAGCTCGGCTTCCTCGGCTACATGCAGGACAACCGGCCGCATTTCTACCGGCAGTCGACGCGCCGCCACACGGCAGACACCGAATTCGACGTGTCGAATCTGGACCAGCTTCCCGCGGTCGATATCGTGTACGGCTATGCCAACATGAACCGAACCGCCGTCGATGCGTTCGTCGGCGCCGGTGACGTGGGACTCGTCCATGCCGGCGTGGGTGACGGCAGTCTGGCGCGCCCGGCCGTCGAGCCAGCGCTAATCGAGGCGCGCAAGAAAGGCGTGGTCATCGTGCGCGCGAGCCGCGTGGGAAACGGGATCGTTGCGCGGAACGGCGAAGCCAAGGATGACGACCTTGATTTCATCGTCTCCGACACGCTCAATCCGCAAAAAGCGCGCATCCTGCTCATGCTCGCGCTGACCAAGACCAAGGACACGAAGCAGATCCAGCGGATGTTCTACACGTACTGACAGATCCGGCTCGCGCCAGGTCCGAGCGCCGTGTAGCGCGAGCCGTGTTCGATTCCGACGATCCGCCCAAGCCGGTCGCAGGCCGCAGGTCGCTCGCGCGCGTCTTTCCGTTCCTGGAGTGGTGGCCGCGCGTCACCCGGCAGACGGCGCGCGCGGACATCGTCGCCGGCCTGAGCGGCGCGATGCTCGGGCTGCCGCAGGGCGTCGCCTTTGCGATTCTCGCGGGATTGCCACCCGAATACGGACTTTATGCCGCGATGATTCCGCCGGCGCTCGCGGCGCTTTTCGGGTCGAGCTTTCATATGGTGGCGGGTCCGACGAACGCCGTCGCAATCCTGCTGTTCGCGAGCCTTGCGCCCATTGCACCGGCGGGTACGCCCGAGTACATCCGGCTGGTGCTGACGGTCACGTTCCTGACCGGCGTGTTCGAACTTGCGATGGGAATCGCGCGACTCGGTGCACTCGTGAATTTCATCTCGCACACCGTCCTGATCGGCTTCTCGACCGGGGCCGCTATCCTCATTGCCGCATCTCAGATCAAATCGTTCTTCGGCATTCCGATCCCTGCAGAAGCGTCGTTCATCGAAACGCTGCGCCAGCTTGCGCTGCAGATCGGGAGTCTGAATCCGTGGGTCACGGCCGTCGGCGTCTTCACGCTGGTCGCCGGCATGCTCGCGCGCAGATATCTTCGGCGCGTGCCTTACATGATTACGGCGACACTTGCAGGAAGCCTGTTCGCGGTGGCACTCGACTGGGCGTCGGGTCATCAGACCGGCATTCGGATGGTCGGCGCGCTGCCGTCGCAACTGCCGCCGTTGTCCGTGCCGGACCTGTCGCTCGACACGCTCGCCAAGACAGCGCCGACGGCGCTCGCAAACACCATCCTCGCGCTCACGCTCGCGATCGGTGTCGGCCGCTCGATCGGTCTCAAGTCAGGTCAGCGCATCGACAGCAACCAGGAATTCATCGGGCAGGGAATCTCCAACGTCGCCGGCAGCTTCTTCTCGGCGTTTCCGTCGGCCGGCTCGTTCAATCGGAGCGGCGCGAACTACGAAGCGGGCGCGCGGACGCCGCTTGCGTCGGTGTTCTCC
>JBKPOL010000175.1:0-11131 GCA_046733075.1 Pseudomonadota bacterium
GCGCCGCGACGACCAGCGCGCCGCCCAAACCGAGCCGCCGAAGCTTCACGAGACCCACTGCGGTACTCCCTGTCACCCGCCCGGGCAAATTTTCACCGCGGATTCGCTCGAACGATCCGCCGCGACGGGGATTCGAGTGGATCGCCGGCGCGCGCGTGGCGCCGGCCCTTTCACTTCGACGTTTCGTCGACTAGAAACGGAAGTCGACCCCGCCCACGACGCTGTCGATCCGGATCCGATCGTTCTTGAACCATTCGACGAACACGCCCCAGTTCGGGAGGAAATTCCAGCGTCCGCCGACGCCATAGGTCGCTTCGTCCTGCCGCTGGTTCTCGTTCGCGACGCCGCCCAAAGGACCGTTCGCGTTGAACTTGAGTTCCGAATGCGCGTACCCGATCCGGCCGTACAGGTCGAACTGGTTGATCGGCAGGATGCCGACGAGCGAGATGCCGACCGAATGGGCCTTGACCGTACCATCGACCGGGACGAACCTGCCGACGGCGTTGCCATCGAAGCGATAGCGCCCGAAGTCGTAATACCCCACTTCGATCGCACCGAACGGGCTGAAACGCCAGCCGCCCCGAATCGTCCACGCGGTGTCGTTGTCCTCGAGCGTCGCGTTGTTGAGCCCTGTCAGATCGGACGGCGATCGATTCAAATGGCCGGTGCCTGCGCCGCCGCCCACATACCACTGCGGCGCCGGATAAGTGGCGAGCGCCGGGAATGCCGGTTGCTGAGCGTACGCGGCCGATGCGGCGCCTCCGAGGGCCAGTGCGACTGCGATGTTGAGTTGTTTCTTCATTGCTTCTCCTGTTGCTGCGTGCTATTTCGCGGGCACGACGGACACCGCAGCAGCCTCGGTGTATGTCGCCTGTATCTGATCGCCCTTCGCGATCATCTTGAGTTGCTCGGGATCTTCGACATGAAGATCGACGGTGCGTTTCGGTCCCTTGACGGTAACCTGCTTCGCCGCGCTGTCGACGTTGACCACGTTGCCGACGACCGTGATGCGCCGTCCTCCGGCGCCACCCGGCGTCTCTCCTGCTTTCGCCGACTTCACCGCGTGCTCCTCGGTGCGCTCGACGGGCTTGCCGCCGCCCTTCTTCAGTTCGAGAACGAGCGACTCGACGTATTGAACGTCGACGGTATCGCCGGCCTTGAGCTTGGAAAAATTCTTAACGTCCGGGCCGGCCTCGACCGTCACTTCGCGGCCTTGCGGACCTTTCAGCGTGATCTCGCGCGTCTTGTGATCGATCTTGGTGATCTTGGCCTGGACGTTGATGGTCTGCGCGATCCCCGCCATGCCCGGGGCCTTGCCGGCGACAACGCCGCCCTGCTGCGCGAACGAAGGCGCAGCGAGCGCTGCCACGACGATCCACGCAGCTATGTATTTGATCTTATTCATTGTGTGCTCCTTGGAGTCTGAAAACGTCGAATCATTCAGTCGATGTGGGAGTCCAGCCGGGGCCCGGATCGAAGCGCGTGATGGCGCGGGCCTTCGCGGCGGTGTCGGGACCAAGATCGCGCTGGTAGACGACACCCTCGTGGTTGACGATGAAGGTCATCACGCCGGAGTTCTCGTACCGCGCCGGATACGCGATCGCGGCGAAGCCGCCGATCATGTGGCCCTTGACGATGTAGTCGAAAGCACCGCCCTTCGCGTGCGCTCCCTGGCCCGTAAGCAGGCGGAAGTGATACCCGTGATAGGTCCTCGACTCGTCGCTGCTGCCCTTCGAGTAGCCTTCGCTCGCCGCCTGCACGACGAGGGGGCCGAGCGGGCTTGGCGGCTCTCCGTTCGCCGTGGGCCAGTAAAGCCCGTCCTGCTTGCCCGGCGAGCTCTTGAACTTGCTCGCGTATTCTCGCACGCCATCCTTGTTGCGATCGGCCGACGAGTATTCGCGCTGCGCGTCGACGATCGCGAGCATCACGTTAATGACGGCGAGCTCGTTCTGTCCGATGCGGCGCGCGAGCATTTCCTCCTTGCCCGCTTCGGTATCGAAGCGCCAGCGCTGCCCGGCACGCACGAGCGGGAAGGCGAAGGGCCAGTCATCGGAGCCCAAGGTCAGCGTCGCGCGCGCGTCGCCCTCCGCGGAGATCGAGTGCTTCTCGTCGAACTGGTGCACGAACCGTTCGCTTGCGACTCGGTCGGCTTCCGCATCTCCCGATGAGATCCATTGGTTCGACCCGGGCCCCAGAATGGCAACGATCGCCGTCTTGTCGCCCGCGCGGAGCGCCTGCGCGAGCGCAGTCGACGCCTCCTCGGGCGATGCGAACGAGCGTTGTGCGGGCGTGCTCTTGGGCGTGGCTGCGCCGACGGCCATTGCAAGCAGCATGCCGCAGACCAACAGGCATAGCGCGGCAACGAGCTGCATCGGGAGCTGCAGCCGGTGCTCGGTGTCCCTTACCCTTGCTGAAGGATTCGTGATCATCACAAACTCCGTGTCGAATGCGATTCCACCGTGCTCCTTTGCGCTCGCATCATCTGCGCCCGCCACCGCCGCGACCGCCGCCCCCGCCGCCGCGACCGCCGCCCCCTCCACCCGCCCGCGCGCCACCGCCTGATCGCGCGCTGCTCATGCTCGACGACCCGCGGCTGCTGGCGCTGCTCGTCTGCGCGCGCGAGCCGGTGTCGAACGCCGACGAGCTCCGATTGGCGGACGTCTGCCGACCGGCTCCAGCGCTTGCGCCGCCACGATCGAAGCTGCTCGCGCTTGCGCCGCCACGATCGAAGCTGCTCGCGCTTGCGCCGCCACGATCGAAGTTGCTCGCGCCTGTCGTCCCGGCTCGGGCGCCATTGGCGCCACCGCGACTCGTATCGCGCACCTGCTGCGCGCCGCCGTCGCGTCCGCGATACGCCTCGCGTGCCTGCGCACCGGAAGATCCACCGCGGTTGTATTGCTGTGCGGTGCGCTGGTCGCGGTAAGGCACCGCGCCTCGATTGGCGGAGTTGTGCTGCCAGTTGCCGTTCGAGATGTTCGTGCGGTTGAAGTTGTTGTAGCGGTTCACGTTGACGTTGACTTCGCCGCGACCCCAATTGCATCCGCCCCACAAGGCGCTGCCGACGATCACGCCCGCGGTGAAGCCGACGAACGCAGCACCGGCAACGTATCCGGGCGGGTAATAGTAGTACGGCGGATACGCCGGATACGGCCATGCGCCGTAGACGACCGTCGGATTGTAGGTCGGGACGTAGACGACCTCCGGATTGGCCGGCTCGATCTTGATGATCGTCGTCGTCTCGGTCTTCTCGGTGATGACCTTCTGCTCCTTGGTGTCCTTGAGGTTGCCCTCGGCCGCCGCCTTGCCGCGCAGCGTCTGCGCAGTCGCCATCACCTCCTGCTGCTGCGAGAGGAACGCATCGCCGAGCTTCTGCGTCCAGTCGAGCTTCTCGCTCATCATCGTCAGCACTTGCGGAAACGGGGCGAGCGATTTGACGCTGGGATCCCATGTTTCCTTCTGGAGCGCATCTTCGAGCGCCTTGTCCTTCAATCCTGGATGCGCCTTCACCCAGCGCTCCGCCTGCACGACCTGGAGCGGATACGTCGACGCCATCAACACCTGCGCCAGGAGCTCGTCAGGATAGAGTGCGACGGGTGCGACGAGCTGGTCGAGCTCGGTCTGCGTAAAGGTCTTGTCGGCTTGCGCCGTGGCGCCGGACGGCATCGCTTGCTGCGCAGCGCCGTTCGGCGCAGGTGTCGTGGGCGCGGGCGCCTGCGCGCTCGAGGGTCCGGACACGGCGAACGCGATCATTGTGGCGGTTGCCATGATCCGTGACGCTCGACTGCGTGCATTCGACGTGCTCATGACGTCTCTCCCTGAGGCGCGAGTCGAGCTCACTTGACGGTGTAGCCACGGCCTTCGAGGCACGCGCCGCGCGCTTTCGCATAGGTCGCCATTTCACCGCTCTGCGTCGCCTGCGCCTGCTGCGTCGCCTGCTGCTGCTGCGCGGCGTTCTGCCGACGGCTTTGGGCGCGACCCGCCATGGCGCCCGCCGCCGCACCGGCTCCTGCATCGCCAACGATGCCTCCGACGACGGCACCGCGCGCCGCGCCGCGTGCGCCGGCCCCCGGCGTTGTACCCGTCGCCGTCGTCGGTGGCGGCGGTGCCGATGCGGTCTGCCTGGGCTTCGAAGGGTCAATGCCGGTGTTTTGCGTGGCCCACTGGGCGCACTCGGCCTCGTCCTTCTTCTGCTGCTGCGCCGACTGTCCCTTCGCCGGATAAACGATCTGCTGCGCGGTCACCGTCGACGCGACGAAGCAGCCTGCGAGCAACGCTGTTGCGAACCTGCCAACCGACTTCTTCATGACATTCCTTTCGTCATCGTCAATGCACGGGGTGCGAACTGCTCGCGTGGCCCGGTGTCGCGGCGGCCGATTGCGCGGGGTGCGAAGCTTCGGCCGTTCTCTGTGCAGGCGGCTCGGCGAAACCTCCGCCGAGCGCCAGGTAAAGGTTTACGCGCTGCACGAGAGCCTCGCTTTGAGCATGCAGCAGCGCGGTGCGTGCCCCGTAGAGCGCGACGTTCTGCGTGAGCACGGCTCGCAGGTCACCCGAGCCGACCTGGTAGCGAACCTGGGCGAGCTCGACCGTGCGATTGTTGTTCGTGACCGAACTTGCGAGGATCGCCTGCCGATCGCCCGCTGCGAAACCGGACGAGAGCGCGGATTCTACTTCAGAGAACGCCTTCGTCGCGACCCTCCCGTAGTCGACGATCGCGAGCTTCTGCTCAGCGGTGCGCACATCGACCTGCGCCTCGAGTGCACGCCCGTTGAAGAGCGGCGCGATCATGTTCGCGCCCAGGCTCGCCACGGGGTTGCTGTGATTCTGCAGCAGGAACAGCTCGCTCGACACCGTGTTGACGCTTGCCGTGAGCGCGATCTTCGGCAAGCGCGCCGCCCGTGCTTCGAGCACGTTGTAGAAGGCCGCATCGATGCGTCGCGCCGCCGCAATTACGTCCGGCCGACGCTCGAGCAGCTCGGACGGCAACCCCGTCGGTACGGGCTCGGGCATGCGCGGCAACACTGCCGGAACGTCGATGGCGGCCGCCGGATAGCGGCCGAGGAGCATCTCGAGCGCGCGGATCGCCTGGTCATACGCCAGCGCGAGTTGCCGCGCGGCGTCACGCGACGTGTCCAGATTCGCGCGCGCCAGCGCGACGTCGTATTCGTCGCCGCGTCCCACGCGCAACCGGTCATCGGTGAGTCCCACGGACCGCTCGGACGCGCGCACGACGTCGTCGGCGATCGCGCGCTGCGCCCGGGCTTCGATCGCGAGGATCCAGCTCTTCGCGACCATCGCCGCGATCGACTGCCGCGCGTAATCGGCGTCGAGCGCCGCCGAGGCGTACTGTGCTTCGCCCGCGGCGCGCTCGCTACGCGCCCGTCCCCAGATGTCGAGCTCCCAATTCGCGAAAAGGCCGAAGATGTTGAGGCCCGATGCATCGCCCCCCGACTTGCCCCCGCCGTGCGCGAGCAGGTTCACGACCGGGGAGATCGAGCTGTTGGCGAGCTTAGCGTAGCCCGCAGCTTGCTCGACACGCGCGGCGGCAATGCGCAAGTCGGCGTTGAATGCGATCGCTTCGCGTATGAGCGCATCGAGCTGCGGCTCCTGGAACGTCGCGAGCCAGTTTGCGCGGACGTCACCCGGCGTCCCGCCCGGCGCGATCCACGAGGGGGGCACCGTGACATTAGGAAGCGCCTGCGTGCGTACCTCGTCCGGTGTGGGCGGTGGCGCGAGCGCGCAGCCAGCCGTCATGGCGACAGCCACAACAAGCTGCGTTGCCGAAATCGTTCGCGCGCGCATGGCGATCAGTGCAGCTTCAGAATCAGGTAATCGAGCTTCGTGCCGACGCGCAGGATCACCTTGCGAATGATCTGGATCGCCGCGAGATGATCGGTGTAGATCGCGCCGTCGCCGACGGCGCCGGCCGGAAGGAACAGGTCCTTGTCCTTTTCGTCGACGATAAGCTTCACCGGGAAGCGCCCGGCGGGCATCGGCCCGTAGCCGGTCATCGGCAGTTGCGTGCTGTTCGCGACTTGGCCCTGCCCTTGCGCCCAGATGATCGAATCGACCTTGGCCTTGATGACGCGGCCCGGATAGGTATTCAGCGTGAACTCGGCTTCGTCCCCGGCCTTGACGAGCTGCAGCTCGTTCTGGTGATAAAGCGCAATGACCTGGTACGTCTCTTCAACGAACGTCATCGCCGGCGTGATCGGAAAGGCGGTCGTGAACGATCCCGGACGCAGCTGCACGTTGATCGCGTAGCCGCTGGTCGGCGCTGTAACGGCGGTCTGCGACAGTTCCCACTTGGCGTTGTCGAGCTGCGCGCGGATCGCCGCGACGGGCGCATATTCGTCCTCGAACTTGCCGGCGCTGCGCTGCTGCAGCTGCCTTTGATTCGCGAGCGCCTGCACTTCGGTTGCGCGCGCCTGCGCGAGCATGCTTCGTGCGTTATCGAGCTGCGCCTCGAGCTCGTGCAAGACGGCTTCGGCCCGTTCCAGCGCGAACTTGTCGCCGGCGCCTGTCTTCACCAGCTCGCGGTTCTGCGAGACGCGCATCCGCGCCAGGTCGAGCTTCGACTGCACCTCGCGTATCTTCGCGTCGGCCTGCAGAATCGAGCCGCGCGATTCGGTGACCTTGCCCACGGCGCCGGCGATCTGCTCGGTCAGCTCGCGCGACGAGGCGACCGAGTTCGCGAGCTGCGCCTCGAGCGAGCGCGCGGTAAGCTCGTAGGGCGTCGGATCGATGCGGAACAGGATATCGCCCTTGTTCACGAGGCGGTTCGGCTCGACCGGGACCTCCAGGACGCGGCCCTTCACCTGCGGCACGATGTTGATGACGTACTTGACGACGCGCACGTCCGAGCTCGAAGGCGCGACGACGTTCAGCGCGAGGATCGTCGCGGTGAGCCCGACGATCGGGATGATGACGACCGTGACCTGTGTGCCGGTGTTCCACGGCAGCCATTTCATCTTGATGAAGATGAACCAGACGATGGTCGCGTAGATGGCGAGGATCAGGACTTCCATGGCTTTTCCGTGGCCGCGTCGAGAGCGCTACCCCTTTGCAATGACGGCGATGGGCGCCGCCCGCGCTTCGCCGCTTGCGTGCTCGAGCGACGCGATGTCGTCGCGGAGCTTGGCGAGCGCGGGCGACAGCGCACCCTTGCGCTCCATTGCCTCGAGCTCCTGTCGCAGATGATCGAGCTCGGATGGACTAATCTCGCCCGTGCGCGCCTTCTCGCCGAGCTCGGCGTGATAGTCGTCGTGCTTCTCCGTGCCGTAGGCGAGCTTATACCCGACGGGCCGCGTGTACGCCCATAGCCATGCGATCGGCCATAACAACCCGCCGAACGCGAGCGACAGCAAGCAGAGCGTCTGGATTGCCTGCACCTGCGGATGATGCCGCTTGTGCGCGATCTTTTCGGGCAGCACGTGCACCATCCAGAATACGACGATCGCGATGATCGGCACGACGATCAGCACGATCCATGACACGACGTTCGCCGCCGAGTCCAGCGCCTCGCCGGACAGGAACGAGGCGTGTGCTGCATCAGCGCAGCAAGCCGCGACGGCGAAGAGCAACTTGCGCGTCACGCGGGCTTGCGGCGACGTCCGAGGTAGGGAAGGTGAGCGGTCGGCGTTGGAATCAGAGGCCACGGCATCCACGGGAAGTGCACGAGTAATGCGTGCAGCCAATGTTGATCAGCCCCTGTAACCTCGTCCTTGCAATTCTCGACAGCTCTGCTGCGCGAGGGACCGCCGCAAACGTGCATCGAGACCCGGTTGACGCCGCCGCTCGGACCGATCCCTTCGACGGTCGCCATGCGCTACATCGCCGGCTGCAGGTGGCACGCAACCACCGACGCGAGGGAATTGTCGCGAATTGCAAGGATCGGCAGCGGTGCCTGGCACACCATTTCAGTTGTAACACTCCCACTTCATCCTCGAGAAAGGAGCACGCCATGCTTCGCGCGCTGGTCCGCTGTGGTGCCGTAACGCTGATGGCCGCCGTGGTCTCGCTATCGTTGCTTCCTGCTGCACATGCCCAGACCGAGCAGCAGAATCTGGTGAATCGCGCGCAAGCGACACTCGACAATTTCCTTCGTGATCCGCAGATGACGTGGCTGCAAAAGCACCTGCCGCAGGCGAAGGGGCTGCTGATCGCGCCCGAGGTCGTGAAGGCCGGATTCATCTTCGGCGGATCGGGCGGCCGTGCAGTCCTGCTCGCGCGAGACCCGCAAAGCGGCAAATGGCGCGGGCCGGTGTTCTACACGATGGCGACGGCCAGCGTCGGCTTCCAAGCCGGCATCGCGGCATCGGAAAACATCACCATGGTGATGACCGAGAAAGGCGTCAACACGCTGCTCGCGACGTCGGTGAAGCTCGGCGGCGATGCGAGCGTGGCGGCTGGGCCCGTGGGCGCAGGTGCCGCCGGCGACGTGACCACCGATTTCGTCGCGTTCGCACGCGCAAAGGGCGTGTACGGCGGTCTCAATCTCGACGGCACGGTCATCACGGCCAACGACGACTGGAACAAGGCGTACTACGGCACGCCCGTCACGGCACCCGACGTGATCGTTCGCGGCACCGCGCACAGCAAGCAGGCGGACAAGATCCTGAGCGACATCACCGCGAAAGGCTCGGGCAAGAGCGGGAGCAAGGCCGCAGGCATGTGATCTGCATTCACGCGAAGCGCCCGCAGGCGGCGGCGCTTCGTTCGCGGCAATTCGGAATCAAGCCGTGGTTGGCCTGCCGTGGCGACTCAAGGCGTGATTGGCACAGCCGCCTCAAGCCATCGTTGCCGGCTACGCCGGCTCAAGCCATGATATTCACGCCCCCGTCCACGTAGAGCGTTTCGCCCGACAGCCGTCGCGCATACGGTGTGGCGAGGAAGGCGCAGGTGAATCCGACATCCATGATGTCCACCAGTTCGCCGAGCGGTGCGCGTTGCGCCGCGTCGTTCAGCAGCAGGTCGAAATCCTTGATCCCCGACGCAGCCCGGGTCTTCAAGGGTCCGGGCGAGATCGCGTGCACGCGAATGCCGCGCGGGCCGAGCTCATACGCCAGGTAGCGGCAGCAGGCTTCGAGGGCCGCCTTGACCGGTCCCATCATGCTGTAGGTCGGCACGACCTTGTTGGCGCCGTAATAGCTCATCGCGAACATGCTGCCGCCATCTTTCATGAGCGGCACCGCGAGCTTTGCCATCCGCAGGAACGAATGGCAGGACACGTCCATTGCGGTGGCGAAGCCCTTCGCGGAGCAATCGAGCACCGTACCCTGCAGGTCCTCCTTGGGCGCGAATGCGATCGAGTGAACCAGAATGTCGAGGCGCTCCCACTTGGCGGCGATCGCATCGAATACGGTCTCGAGCGCCCCCGGCACGCTCACGTCGAGCGGCATGAAGATCGAAGCGTCGAGCTCCTTGGCGATCGGCTGCACATATTGCTTTGCCTTGTCGTTCAGATAGGTGAGCGCAAGGTCGGCGCCCAGCTCATGAAAGGCCTTCGCACAGCCGTAGGCGATCGAAGTCTGGTTGGCGACGCCGACGACGAGCGCCTTCGCATCTTTGAGTGCGGGGCGGGGAACGGTGACGGACATGGTGACCTCAGCGAGGTTGAGTGACGAGTTCGGGTGCAATCTCAAGCGTCGCGTCGGTCGCGGCCTGCACGTCGGCTACGCTAACGCCTTCGGCCGTCTCGACGAGCTGCGCCCGTCCATTGGCGAACGAGATCACGGCGAGTTCAGTGACGACGAGATCGACGGCACGCGCCGATGTCAGCGGCAGCGTGCAGCGGCGCACGATCTTGGGCTTGCCCTTCGCCGTGTGCTGCATGGCGACGATCACGCGTTTCGCGCCGGTGACGAGATCCATCGCGCCGCCCATGCCGGGAACCATCTTGCCGGGGATCATCCAGTTGGCGAGGCGGCCCTGCTCGTCGACCTGCAATCCGCCGAGCACCGTGAGGTCGACGTGACCGCCGCGAATCAGGCCGAACGACATCGCACTGTCGAACGTCGATGCGCCGGGAATGGCGGTGACCGGCCGTCCGCCGGCGTCGGTGAGGCGGGCCTGCGCGAGTCCATCCTGGGGGATGGGACCCGTCCCGATCAGCCCGTTCTCCGACTGAAAATGGATGTGCACGCCCGGCGGAACGTAATTGGACACGAGCGTCGGAATGCCGATGCCGAGATTGACGAGCATGCCGTCGCGCAGCTCCTTCGCGATGCGCCGGGCGATGATGGTCTGAGGATCCATGGTCATGCCGCGATCAGGTAATCGACGAGCGGAGCCGGCGTCATCACGTGATCCGGCGAAATCATGCCGACGGGCACGACGTGCTCGGCATCCGCGATCACTGTGTCGGCCGCCATCGCAATCACCGGGTTGAAGTTGCGGGCGGTGAGCGCGTACGTGAGATTTCCCTGATAGTCCGACAGGAAGGCGTGCAGCAGCGCGAAGTCGGCGCGCAGCGGAGTCTCGAGCAGGTACTCGCGTCCCTCTACTTCGATCTTGCGCTTGCCCTCTTCGACGACGGTGCCGACGCCGGTCGGCGTCAGTACGCCGCCGAGCCCGTAGCCGCCGGCGCGGATGCGTTCGATCAGCGTGCCTTGCGGCACCAACTCGACCTCGATATCGCCGGCGAGCATTTTCTTTTGCGTCTCCGGATTGAGGCCGATGTGGCTCGCGATGACCTTGCGCAACGCGTTCGCGCTGACGAGCTTGCCGATGCCGACGCCCGGCAGCGCCGTATCGTTCGCGATCACCGTGAGCCCGTTCTTGCCCTGGCGCACGAGCTCGTCCACCAGCCGTTCCGGCGTGCCGACGCCCATGAAGCCGCCGATCATCAGGCTTGCCCCGTTCGGAATGCGCTCGACTGCGGATTTGAGGGTCGTGGTTTGCATTTCGCGTTTTCCGGGTCAGCGCGTCGTCGCCGAAGCGGCAGCGTCCACGGCGTTCCATGGTCGGCGAGACATGCGGGTCATTTGA
The DNA here is from genome assembly GCA_046733075.1 of Pseudomonadota bacterium. Taxonomy (GTDB): domain Bacteria; phylum Pseudomonadota; class Gammaproteobacteria; order Burkholderiales; family Casimicrobiaceae; genus VBCG01. The sequence goes on from JBKPOL010000175.1 coordinate 10,987, forward strand.
GCTTCGGAGTCGGGATCAACCCGCTCCCCGCGACAAGCGAGGACACTGCGGCTACGCATGCACGCATTCGCAAGCTGGAAAGGGCGACCGGCTCGTCACGTCATCGCCGCGCCCGAATGAAGTCCCCGGTCGCAGCGACAGGCGA
>JBKPOL010000176.1:0-8935 GCA_046733075.1 Pseudomonadota bacterium
GTCATCAGCTCGGCCGCGAGGATGAAGAACGGCACGGCCTCGAGCGCGAACAGGTCGATCCCCGAGAACAGGTACTTGGGGAGCGCCACCAACGGGACGTTGCCGTGCAGCATCGCCGCGAGCGTTGCACCGCCGAGGGCGAACGCCACCGGCACCCCAAGGACGAGGAGCGCGACGCACGCGGTGAAGAGCACCGCTACCACGGCGGGCGGATCAGGAGCTGACCGGGCACGCGACTGCGCTCAGAGCTTCACCGCGTCGGCATCGAATTCGCCATCGCCCAGCACGGCGCGGCGTGCGACGAAGGCGCGCCCCATGACGACGAGATGAACCGTCATCAATGCAAATCCGACGGGCATTGCAAGATAGACGGCACCGACCGGGATCTGCATGACCGGCGTCGTCTGCGCCCAGGTGAGCGTCGCGTAGCGAATGCCGACGGTGATCATCACGCAGAAGAACAGGAGCATCAGTCCGACGATCGCCGCACGCAGTCCAACGGCCGCGCGCGGCAGCGCATTCTCGAGCGACTCGATGCCGATGTGCCCCCCGTAACGGAGCACGAGCCCCGCGCCAATGAACGTGAGCCATACCATCACGTAGCGCGAAGCCTCCTCGACCCACAGGATCGAGTAGTCGGTCAGGAAGCGCAGCGCGACGTTTGCGAACACCATCATCGCCATCGCGGCAAGCAGCGTGATGACGGCCCAGCGATTGAGGGCGATAAGCGCGCGGTCGAAACGTTCGAGCATCGGCGATCAGCAGGAGGCGCCGCGATTCTCGCACGCGGCCGAAAGCGGACGCCGGGCACTCGCCGGCAAGCTGGACGATGGCACTATAATTGCTCAGGTCATCGCATGCTGACCTCGACGCAAGACGAGCTGATCGCAATGGATCCTTCGGAAATCTACGCGAAGACCGAGCTCGGGCTGCAGGAACTGAGGGATCGCAAGCTGAACCTCCCCATCACGCTGCGGGGGTTGCTGATCCTGATCGACGGCAACCGTACCGTCGGCGAAGTGCTGGTGAAGGCGCGCGCGCTCAAGCTCGACCAACGCGCAATGACGGCGCTCGAGCGCGGCGGGCTCATCGCGAAGCGATTTTCGGCCCCCTCCGTCGCCGAAAGCGAGACGCCAGCCGCGCCGCGCCAGCGCACCGAGGATGAAGTCGAGCGCTACATGCAGGCCCAGCAGCTGATGAGCGATGCCATCAACGCCCACCTTGGCTTTCGCGGCTACGGCCTGATGATGCGGCTCCAGAAGACGGCGAACGTCCGCGATCTGCACGATCTGCTCCCGGAGTTCGCCAAGGCGCTCGTCAAGCGGCTCGGCATCGAACCGGCCACCCCGATCGTTTCGTCGATCGAGCGCCTCATTACCGGCGCCTAAACGCGCATCGAGCGCTTTCCTCACTCATGCCCGCGGCAGTCGCCGGGGCCGTCTACGCCCCGCCATCGCTTGTTGCCTGAGTCAGCCGCGACGCCTCGGACAGGCGATGCGGAAGCTCAGGAAGGCGCCCACCGAACCGACGGCAATGGCCGTCGCCATCGGACGGGAAGTGCCGTCGAACGTCAAGCCGACGAGGAGCGCCACGGTCGAGGCCACCAGAAACTGGCAAAACGAGAGCAAGGACGAGGCGCTGCCCGCGATCTGCGGAAACGGCGTCAGCGCGCCGGCCGTTGCCGGTGGCATCGTCAGCATGAAAGCGACCATGTAGACGAACATCGGCGCGACGATCGCAAGCGGATGCCCGATGCGAAGCCATGCCATAAGGCCGAGTGCGACGCCCGCGAGCGCCATCAATGACGTTCCCGCCCGCACCATGCGCTCGATGCCCGTTCGTCGCACGAGCCGGCTGCCGATGAGCGATCCGGTGATGTTCCCCAGCATCACCGTACCGAACAGCAGGCCGAATCCTTGCTCGCTTTGTCCAAGCACTGACACGAAGACGAATGCGCTCCCGGCGAGGAATGCGAACAGGCCGCTGAAGCCGAATGCCGCAACCATCATGAAGCCTGTGAAGGCCCGCGAGCGCACCAGGCGACGGTAGTTGGCGAGAATGACCGCGGGGCGCGTCGCACGCGCATCGCGATCGGCGAGCGTCTCCGGCAACAGCCGCTGCACGCAGAGCCACAGCACTGCGCCATACGCGGCAACCAGCACGAAGTTGGCCTGCCATCCGAGCAGAACGTGCACGTGGCTGCCGATGATTGGCGCGATGACCGGTGCAATGCCCAGCACGACACCCATCAAGGACAGAACGTGCGCGGCCTTGTCGCCGCTATACAGGTCGCGAACCACCGCGCGCGGAACGACGGCGATCGACGCCATCGACACGGCCTGCACGAGCCGTGCGCCGATCAGCATGAACACGTTCCGCGACAGCGCGCACGCGGTCGACGCGACGACGAAGACGGCAAGACCACCGAGAAGCGCCGGCCGGCGCCCCAGGCGGTCGGACAGCGGGCCCGCGAACAGCTGCGCCGCGCCCCACCCGTACATGTACACGGAGAGCGTCAGCTGCACTTCCTCCGGTGAGGCCGAGAGCGCGCGCGTCATCGACGGCATCGACGCAAGATAGATGTCCATCGCGAACGGCGCCGCGGCGATCAGCGCGCCGAGCAGCACCGTCATGCCCGCCGAGTCGGTCTTTACCGAACGCGGATGAGCCAACGAATCCGCTTTTGAATCCACCGCGATTCGCGGTCCTCAGGCTCTGTTAGGGGGCCCCTTAGATGCAGCGGCCGCCGTCGACTTCCAGGCACGCACCGGTTATGAAGGCGGCCTCGTCCGACGCGAAGAACACCGCGGCCGCCGCGATATCCGTCGGCTGCGACAGCCGGCCGAGCGGAATCGTCGCGATGAACTGCGCGCGTCGCTCCGGCGTGTCCTCGCCCATGAAGTCGGCGAGCATCGCCGTTTCTCCGGCAACGGGATTGATGATGTTGACGCGGATGTTGTCGGGAGCAAGCTCCGCGGCCATCGAGCGCGACGTGATGATTGCCGCGCCCTTGCTGCCGTTGTACCAGGTAAGGCCCGGACGTGGCCGCACGCCCGCGGTCGACGCAATCGTGATGAAGACGCCGTCGCGCTGCGCGCGAAAATGAGGCACCGCATGCTTGGCGGTGAGATACAGGCTCTTCACGTTCACCTGGTAGATACGGTCGAACGCCTCTTCCGCGACGTCGAGCATCGGCTGATTGCGATGCGTCGTCCCCGCGTTGTTGACGATGACGTTCAGTCCGCCGAACTCGGCGATGGCGAAGCGAACGAGACGATTGACGTCCTCGTCCCTCGAAACATCTCCCTCGAACGCGGCGGCGCGTCCTCCGGCCGCGTTGATGGCCGCTGCAATCGCTTGCGCCCCGGGCGCATTGACGTCATTGACGACGATGCGCGCCCCCTCCTCCGCAAAGCGGCGCGCGATGCCGGCGCCGAAGCCGGATGCTCCGCCCGTGACGATGGCAATCTTCCGGTCGAGTCTCATCAGTTTTTCTGCAACACTCCGTTTCGTGCATCGATGGATGGGAACGGTCGCGCAAACCCGCGCTCGTTATGGTGCGTGCACAGATTCGGGTCCACGATGTCGGGTCCGCTCGCCCGCGTGCCGCGCGCGGTCGTAGAGCACCGTTTCGCGGCAGTCGTACAACGGGACGACGATCGAGAAGCGCGGCGGTGCTGGCATCAGCGACGCGGCGGCGGCGGTTGCAGCGTGCACGCGAGCGGTGGAGTGAGCACGCTCGCGATGATCTTCGCGAGCCTGCGCTGGCTCGTTTCGGATGGATGCAGCCCGTCATCCGAGAACATGTCCGGCCGCGGCGAGAAATGCACCGGGATGTGCACGCCGTTCGGCACCCGCGTCAGCGCCTCCCGCGCCACCGCGTCGAACTTACGCACGCGGTAGCCTACGATCCAGCGCAGCGGCCGCTTGAGCTTCGGGAATTCGTCGAGCGGCGGCAGGCCGAGATAGCCGATGACCGCGTTGGGCGAATGCACGTGCAGGTCGTGCAACAGCTTGAGGAGCTGACGGCGGAACCGCGTGCTGCGCTCCATCTTCAGCACGTCGTTCACGCCCACCGACACGAGGATCGCGTCGAAGCGCTGCTGCGGCAGCGTCGGGACGACGTCACGGCGTACACGCCTTGCGCCAGCGCCGATCATGCCGGCGGCGTGCCAGTTGATTTCGCGTGCGAGGCGGCCGGACATGAAACGAGCAACGTGACCGACGGTGCTCTGCTGGATCCGGCGCGCGCCGACGCCTGCGATGATCGAATCGCCGATGGCGAGAAAGTGAAGCGGCTCGCCGCGGCCGACGCGTCCCACCGGAGGCCCGACGGCGGGAACCAGTTGGAGCGCGTGACGCCGCAACGCGAACGCCTGCGTGAAGACAACTGGGAACAACGCATAGACGACGAGACGCCCCACGACCTTGCGTGCCAATCGCGCTGGGCTGAACGACTCGTCATGCGGCCGGGTGGGCGAAACGGAGGCTTCAGCCATGTCGCAGCACGACCGTTTTCAGCGTCGTGAACCCGTACAGGCCCTCGAAGCCTTTTTCGCGTCCGTGGCCCGAATGCTTGACGCCTCCGAAGGGGAGCTCCACGCCGCCGCCTGCACCGTAGTTGTTGATGAAGACCTGGCCGCTCTGCACTGCACGAGCCATGCGGAGCTGGCGCGCCCCATCGCGCGTCCATACGCCTGCAACGAGGCCGTAATCGGTGGCGTTGGCAAGCGCAATCGCGTGCGCTTCGTCATCGAAGGGCATCGCGACCAGCACCGGGCCGAACACCTCATCGCAGGCGATTCGTGCATTCGCCGGGACGTCGCGCAGCAACGCCGGCGCGACGTAGAAGCCGCCGGCGGGCGCATCCGGGGCCACGCATCCGCGCGCGGCGACGGCGACGCCATCGGCCGCCGCCTGCTCGAGAAAACGCTGCACGCGCGCAAGCTGCGAGGCCCGGATCAGTGGCCCGCAATCGTGGTCGCCCAGGGCGGGCCCGGCGACGAGTTGCGCGAACCGCTCCGAAAGCCGCGCCAGCACGTCTTCGTACGCGGCGCGTTCCACCAGGAGTCGCGACCCGGCACTGCACGTCTGTCCGGCGTTCTGCACAATCGCATTGACGAGCGCCGGCACCGCCGCATCGAGGTCCGCATCGGCGAACACGATCTGTGGCGATTTTCCTCCCAGCTCGAGCGTCACCGGACAGTGCCGCTGTGCGGCCGCGGCAGCCACCGCCGCACCCGTGGCTGGCGAGCCGGTGAACGAGACGTGCTGCACGCCCGCATGCGCGACGAGCGCGGCGCCGGCTTCCGCACCCAGGCCGGTCACGATGTTGAGCACGCCCTCGGGAAGTCCGCTTGCCGCTGCAAGCTCGCCGAGTCGCAGCAGCGACAGGCACGCATCCTCGGCGGGTTTGACCACGCACGCATTGCCCGCCGCGAGCGCTGCACCGACCGAGCGACCGAAGATCTGCAGCGGATAATTCCACGGAATGACATGACCGGTGACGCCATGCGGCTCGCGCCAGGTGAGCACGGTGTAGCCGTCGGCATACGGAATCGTCGCGCCGTGCAGCTTGTCGGGCGCGCCCGCATAGAACTCGAAATAGCGCGCGCACGCGACGACATCCGCGCGGGCCTGCGCAAGCGGCTTGCCGCAATCGCGCGCTTCGAGCAATGCAAGCTCCTCGCCGTGATCAGCGATCGCCACCGAGATGCGCGCAAGCGCCCGCCCGCGCCCGGCCGGTGCGAGCCGGGCCCATTCGCCGTGCGACCGCTGCGCGGCTTTGACGGCGGCGTCGACATCGACGGCGTCGCCGCGTGCGATCGCCGCGAAGGTCGCTCCATCCGAGGGATCGATCATCCCGAGCGTCCGCCCTGCCTGGGACGGCACGAATCGATTAGCGATGAAATGCCGCGCGGGGATACTCACCGCGGGCCAACGCAGGTCGGGAGCGTTCATGAGTGCTTCAGTGCTGTTTCGGCTTGAACTTCCACGCGAGCGTCGTTTCATCGACGCGCGGCACATAGCTTATGCCCTCGCGCGCAGCCCACGTGTTGACCTGGAAGTGCAACGGGATGATCCCCGCCTCGTTGATCACGATCTCGGTCGCGCGCTGCAGGTACGCGGCGCGCTTCGCGTCGTCGACGGTCTGCAGCGCGTCCTCGGTCAGCGCGTCCACTTTCGCGTTGGAATAGCGCCCGCGGTTGGTGCCGCCGAATCCCTTGTCCTTGTTGAACGTCATCAGCAGGGCCTTGAGGGAAGAGGACGCTTCGCCGGTGCCCGTGCTCCAGCCGAGGAGCATCGTGCTGAACTTGAGCTCGGTGGCCTGCGGGAAGTAGGTCGCCGAGGGCATCGCCGTGACCTTCGTTGGAACGCCGACGCGCGTCCACATCTGCGCAACCGCCTGCGCGATCTTCGCGTCGTTGACGTAGCGGTCGTTCGGCGAGTGCAACGTCACGCCGAATCCCGCCGGCCATCCGGCCTCTGCGAGCAGCTTCTTCGCGCCGTCCGGATCGAATGCTTCCACCTTCAGATTTTGGCTCGCGCCGAACAGGAAGTCCGGCACGAGCTGCGCCGACGGCACCGCCTCCCCTTCCATCACCCGCTGCACGATTGCCTTGCGATCGATCGCCTTCGACAGCGCCTTGCGCACGCGCGGATCCTTGAGTGGATTGCGGTCGAGCGCGTGCCCGTCCTTGTCGGTGACGAACGGCGACGCATCGCGATTGCTGTCGAGATGGATGTAGATCAGCCGGTCGACGACTTCACGGAACATACCGAAGCGCTTGTCCTGGCGAAGGCGAGCGACATCGGCGGTCGGCACGGATTCGATCACATCGACATCTCCCGCAAGCAGTGCGGCGACGCGCGACGCGTTCTGCGGAAGCAGGCGCAGCGTGACACGCTCCCAGGGCGTCTTGCCACCCCACCAGCCGTCGAAGCGCGCGAGCTCGATGCGGTCGCCTTTCGCGAAACGAACGAGCTTGTAGGGCCCGGTTCCGATCGCCGCCTTGCCCGAATTGAAATCGTCGGTCGATGCGGACTCCGCTACTTTGGAGATGATGGTGACCTGCGTCAGATCGGACGGCATCAGCGGATAGGGCGTCGCCGTGTGAAACCGGATTGTGTAGGGATCGACGACCTCGATTCGCGTGATCTGCTTGGTGTACGCGGTGTACGGAGACGGGCTGTTCGGCACCTTCGGGATGCGGTTGATCGACGCCACGACGTCCGCCGCGGTGAAGTCGCTGCCGTCGTGAAACTTCACGCCCTTGCGCAGCGTGAATTCCCATACGGTCGGCGCAATCGTCTTCCACTGTGTCGCGAGACCGGGTTCCAGCTGTTCCTTCTCGTTGCGCTGCACCAGGTTCCCGTACACGTGCTGCGCGACGTTGATGTTCGGCGTCAGATTGTGATAGTGCGGATCGAGCGAGGTCACATCCCTGCTGAGCCCGATCGTGAGGTTCGCAGCGTGCGTCCTCGTGACGGCGGCGAGGAGCAGCGTGGCAATGAACACGCGCACAAGAAGACGCATCGAGGGACTCCGGCCTGAAGGGAAAACGGGGCGTCGCGAGCGCAAGACAGGGTGTTCGCGGCGTCAGGAGAGACTGTAACAAATCGCTTCGATGTGCGGCACAGGGTCAACGCTCGCCGGGCGGGCGACGTTCATGCGTATAAGCCCCGAGCCCGTGGAACCCCACGCGAGCTGCGGCGGTCAGACAAAGTCCCTTGCAAGGAGAACCGACATGCTTCGTCGAACTTCGCACATCGCTCTGGGAACGGCGCTCGTTGCCGCCGCCGCCACGTTTGCGCCTGCTGCGCACGCCGACCGCGTCGGCTTCAACGTTTCGATCGGTGGTCCCGGGTACGGAATCTCGGTCGGCAATACGCCGTATTACGGATACGGGCATCGCCATTACGCGCCGCGCTGGGTCGCCTCGTACGTCGCGCCTCCCGTCGTCTATGCACCGCCGGTCGTGTACACGGAGCCGGCCGTTGTCTACGCGCCGCGTCCCGTTTACCGCGCGCCGCGCGTCGTCTACCGCGCCCCGTACGTCGTGAAGCGGCCGGTGGTCGTTCACTACGGCTACTGAGCGGGACGGCTACTGAGCGGGCTATCGGTCGACTTTCATCGACGCCCGCCCGTCTTGCGCGCAAAGGCCTCTCAACACGCTTAGGCTGGTTTGCGACCGCCCTCGTTCGGTCGGTCGCGAGCCAGACGTCCGGCCTGCCTGCCAAGCTCTTGCAGCGTCGAGGGCGACAGCCAGCGGTCGATCTCGCGTTGAGCACGCTCCCAGTGAGGCATCGCGCGAGCAAACTGGCGGCGTCCGTGCTCGCTCAAGCGCAGGAACCGCACGCGTCGATCCTCTCCCGTTTCGACGTCGACCAGGCCGCTCTGACGCAGCTTGTCGACCGTGCGTGAAAGCGTCGTCTGGTCGGTCGCGGTGACTTCGCCCAGCCTGCTCATCTCGACGGGCTCGCAAGCGACGATCGCCCACATCAGCGCGAGCTGACTCGCGCGGAGATCGACAGCCTTCAGCGCTTGATCGTAGAAGCCGGTCACGACGCGTCCCATCAACCGCGCGTTCGCGAACGCGCATTGTCGACCGAGTGGCGCGAAGTGCGCCACGACGTACGCGACGCTCTCTGCCGAATGCGCGGCCTCGCCCGCCTCGGCGAGGGCGTGACGCAGGCGGCTACGGCCAGAGGGCGCTCGGCGATCAGGCATAAGGGATGGGCGTACGGTATCGCGAACGCATGCACGTGCATGCAACTGCGCGGACAATACGCGCATCGAAAGCCGGGTGCAACGGAGCTCTCAGCGGCGATAGCGAACGCGATAGACCGCGCCGGCGGCATCGTCCGCGATCAGCAGCGAGCCGTCGGGCGCCACCTGGACATCCGACGGACGGCCCCAGGCGCTCTGGTCCTG
>JBKPOL010000177.1:0-4019 GCA_046733075.1 Pseudomonadota bacterium
CGATTCCGAAGATCACCCTCTATCCGATCCTGCTGCTGGCGTTCGGGCTGGGCATGTCGGCGAAGGTCGCGTTCGGGGCGATACACGGCATCATCCCCGTGGCGTTATTCACGCTGAACGCCGTGCGTGGAATCAAGCCAATCCTGCTCAAGACGGGGCGGGTACTGAAACTCGATTCGACGATGATGATCCGATCGATCCTGTTTCCGGCCGCGGTGCCCGAAATCTTCACCGGCTTGCGCGTCGGGTTTTCGCTCACGCTAATCGGCACCGTGCTGGGCGAAATGTTCGCCGCGCAGCACGGGCTCGGCTACCTCTTGATGAACGCGATCGGCCTTTACAACATCGACGTGATCATGTCGATCACGTTTCTGCTCGTCGTGTTTGCCGCAGCAGTGAACGCCGTCTTGCTCGCGATCGATCGCCGCCTGCACGTTCGAAGCTGATACGTGCGTACCTCACCGCGTCAGAGCGATCGCCAGCGGCATCCAGACCGTGATCAGCGAAAGCAGCGTCGCCATGATGATTCCGCGCATCGCATCGAGCGGATCATCGTCACGGTGGGGCCGACGCAGCACTCCGGCCGTCGACCACATATCGTTGGTGAGTACGTGCGCCACGGTCGCCTCGTATCGGAAGTCGGGAATCACGATGAGCCTCGCGCCGTCGGGCATCAACGGAAAGCGGCCGCGTGTGTACGAATGCATGGCACCCAATACCTCGGGAACGCGGCGGATCTCTCCTGACGTCCCCGCTTCCCAGTCCTCGTCTTTTTCTATCGTCCCAGCGGTCGCACCTCGAGCCGGACCACCCCTCGGAAAGCGACAATGCAAAAACCGTGACAGGCCTACGCCGACGCGTGTAATCAGGCAGTTACCGCCGCGTGCGGTTAAGGTTGTCGGCGACTTCGTAAGGCACGGCGACACAGTAGCCGTTGAGGCCTGATCTACCTTACGTGCTGAAGTACCTCGCGACGAGGACGAGCCCCGCGCTGCTTCCCCCGGTTGGGTACAACTGGCCCGCTCTTTGCTAGCCCGACCTGAGCGGTTCCCTGAACGCGTTCGAGGAACTGCGGTATGTCAACATCTTCGCGCAATAGTGGCCCAAGACCGATACCCGAGCGGTTTCATCTTCACGACGGCGTAGCAGAAGTCAGGAATTACGTCGGCGGGCTTCTCTTGGCCGCCGGCGTTCTTTTTACGGCCCGCCTCAGTCCGCCAGCAGCTTCTCGAGTTGTGCGGCGCTGACCGGCTTGATCAGATGGCCGTTGAAGCCGGCCTCCTCGATCCTTCGCACGTCGTCTTCGCGTCCGTAGCCCGTGCACGCAATCAGGCGGGTGTTCTGCATCTCCTGGATGTCGCGCATGCGTCGCGCCACCTCGAATCCATCCATACCGGGGAGACCGATGTCGAGCAGGACGATGTCCGGTGGTCGCGCGGTCGCCGATGCCAACGCTTCCCTTCCATCGTTTAGTACGGTCGCCTCATGACCGAGCAGGTCGATGAGCGCGGCGAGCGAGTCGGCGGCATCGCGGTTATCGTCGACGATGAGCACCCGCTTGGCATTCGCGACGATCTTGTCGCCAGTCGACGTGCTCGGCGCGGATGGCACGTGTTCCGGGCGCATCAGCGGCAGATCGATCGTGAAGCGGCTACCGAGACCGGGGCCGGGGCTCGCGGCGGACATCGTGCCGCCTTGAAGCTCGGTCAGTCGCTTAGCTATCGTCAAGCCGACGCCCAATCCGCCCTCGCGTCGATCGAGTCCGCGCTCGCCCTGCACGAACAGGTCGAACACGCGTGGCACAAGGTCGGCGGACATGCCGATGCCGCTGTCGATGATGGCGATCGATGCGAAGTTGTCCGATATGCTTGCAGTCACGGTAATCCGTCCCCCATCCGGGGTGTACTTGATGGCGTTGCCGAAGATGTTCGACAGGACCTGCGCAACGCGCGCCGGATCGGCCTCGACGAGGACGGGTCTATCCGGCACCTGGATCAGAACGGTGTGCCGGCGCTCCTCGATCGTGGGTCGCATTGACTCCACGACCTGCGTGATCGTCGCCTTGATGTCGACGCGCTCGCGGCGGAGCGTGACCTTGCCTCGCGTAATGCGGCTCACGTCCAGCAGATCATCGACCAGGCGCGAGAGCTGATCCGCCTGCCGCTGGATGATCGCCCGCGCCCACGCGGCAGTTTCCTTGTCGTCCGGCTTGCGCTCGACGACGTCGAGCGCGCTTTGAATCGGTGCAAGCGGATTGCGGAGCTCATGCGCCAGCATCGCGAGGAACTCGTTCATCCGGCGCTCGGTGCGCTGCAATTCCTCCGCTTTGCGTCGCGCGGTCAGATCACGGGTGATCTTCGCGAAGCCGCGCAGCTGGCGCTTGCGGTCGTATACCGGCGTGATGACGACGTTCGCCCAGAACGGCGTACCGTCCTTGCGCAGGCGCCACCCTTCGTCTTCGAAGCGTCCCTGATCGAGCGCGACGGTGAGTTCGTGCTGCGGCCAGTGCCTTGCAATGGCATCGGGCGTATAGAAGATCGAGAAGTGCTTGCCGAGGATCTCTTCCGGGGCGTAACCCTTGATGTGCTCGGCACCGGGGTTCCAGCTTGCTACGTTGCCACCCGGGTCCAGCATGAAGATCGCGTAGTCGCGCACATTCTCGACGAGAAGGCGGAACATCTCATCATCGATCGAGCCGGGAACGACCGGCTTATCGCTCGACACCGCCAAGGGTTCCGGATAGCGCGCAAGCGTTGTTCTGCGCGACGAAGCGACCTGTCATGCCGGCCGACGTCCGTTCGAGCTCATAGAGCGTCATCGTTCCGCTGATCCCGTACGAGCACGAGTAATTGGCGTCCACGCTGCCCATGTGGCCGAGCTGGCTGTAGTTCCCGGCGACCGTGCAGTTGCCGAAGTTCGACTGGAGGTTCAGCGTGAACGTGTTGTTGACAAGATGGTCGATCTGGAAGGGTCCCAACTCCTCGACGTGACCGTTGTTTGCCGGATTCGCGCACGCGCTCTGATTGTAGACCAGACCGCCGTAGTAGCTGCCCGTGAAATCTTCATAGGTCCATAGCTGGCGTTGGACCGGTTTCGTGACGACCACCCCGTTCACGGAATACGTCAGCGTTGCGAAGTCCGTGCTCGCCGCGTCGAACTGCAGCGTTCCGACCCGTTGCGCGTTGACCGCCGCGGGGTTGAAAAAGCCGCCGAACCAGGGACCGGTGGTCGCATACAGGTCGCCCGAGAAGAGCGTCCGCCCGGACTGCGCCTGGTAGTACGCGGCGGCCGTATACCATGTGGGCCGGCCGTCGGGCCCGTAGACGAAAACGTCGACGAAGAGCGTGTCGTACTGTTGCAAGATCGCCGCGCCCCAGCCGGATTCAGCGGGATTCCACCACTGATCGCTGAAGTTGGTGCCGAGCGAGGCACGGACCGGGAACGAAAGCGTGAAGAACGTAATCACCGCGAAAGCCGCCAAGAAACGCTTGAGCCAATCGAACACGCAAAATCTCCCGTCGTGGGGCAAACACGAATGGCGATCATTTTTAGGACAGTCGTTACCTTAGGCCATCGGCGTGCGTCTGCATGCGCTGTAGGCGACGTCCTACAGCCTTCCCGTTCAGGACTTTGGTGCGGCCGGTATGTCGGGTGCAGTGGTGATGGCTGCGCCTGCCTCGGCGAGCGGCGCGACGAAATTCACGAGGCGCAGCGCGAGCTTGCCCTGACGGCCCGCGGATCGATCGAATTCATACGAGGTCACTGAGCAGTTGGGAACGTCGGCGCGCTGATCGATCGCGAGAATCTGCGCTTCCGTCATGCGCTCAAAAAGGTAGCGAAAGCAATTGACCGTCACCTGGTGACCCACGATCAGCACGCGCTCGCGGCGGTGCTCGCGAGTGACCGTATCCAGGACGCTGCGCAATCTGAGGATGACGTCGCACCAGCTCTCTCCGCCTGGTGGGCGAAAATAGAACTTGCCCACGTGGGCACGCTGTTCGGCGAGATCCGGGTACTTC
>JBKPOL010000178.1:0-17245 GCA_046733075.1 Pseudomonadota bacterium
ATCGCCGCCTATCCCGGCCTCCACCTGACGAGCCGCGGCGAGCCGTTCACCACGCTGGCGCGCGCAATCGTTGGACAGCAGATATCGTTGAAGGCGGCGCAAACGATATGGGAGCGGCTGCTGAAGGCATGCGGGAGCAGCGACCCGAAGCCGCTCGATCCGCGCAGCGTGCAACGCAAGCGCATCGCGACGCTGCGTGCATGCGGTCTGTCCGATCGCAAAGCGGAATACATCCGGGATCTCGCGCGCCACTTCGTCTCGGCGAAGCTCGATCCTCGGGCGTGGCCGGCTCTCGATGACGAGTCGCTGATTTCCGCGCTTGTCGACGTCAAGGGCATCGGAAGATGGACGGCCGAGATGTTCCTGATGTTCCACGAAATGCGGGCGAACGTGCTACCCGTCGACGACATCGGATTGCAGAAGGCGGTGGCGATGCACTACTTCGACGGCGAGCGGCCGAGCCTCGATGAACTGCGCGCGCTCGGCGAGCGGTGGCAGCCGTACCGAAGCGTCGCGACCTGGTACCTGTGGCGCTCGCTGGATCCGATACCGGTTGCGTATTAGGGCGGGCCAAAGTTTCGGTCGCGGTAAGTGCTGATGATCGTCTGCCGCTGCGCCTTCGTTCCGGTGATCAGCCGCGCGCCGCTCCCACGATACTTTGGCCCGATTGGTTACCGCAATCGGCTCGGGAGCGGCCCTTCGCCGATTGCGCGGCAACAACTGAAGGCGCGTCGCTCGAGTCTAGCTGCGCTCGCCGCTCGGTCACGCGCTCGGCGCGCGGCGCCGTGCTGATCTGCAGCAATTGGAGCGACGCTCGGCGCAACCGAACTCGACACGCCTGCGTCTCACGCATCGCTGCCTCGAGCCTGTTCGACGCGTCAAGGCAGCGGACGGGGCGCGGCGCGCGCGACTTGGCAGTGCCGGCCGTCACGGGTGGCGCGCCCGCGCGAAGTCGTGGGTTGACGAGCGCCCGCCGCGCCGGGTCCCCGTAGGCCGGCGTTTACGGCCGCGGAGCGCGCGCCGCGCCCCGCTCGCTGCCATTCTCAAACGATTGAGCGAAACGGCCTCGAGTACTGCAGTGCGCCCAGCCCGCTGGCGTTCTGCAAAACGATTGACCAAGCGGACGAGAACGCCGAGCAGGCGCCGCTCGCTACTGCAGCCTGCCGTCCACGAGGTGCAGCGTCCGGTCCGTCTTGGCGGCGAGCTCCGCGTCGTGCGTCACGATGATGAGCGCCGTGCCCACCGCACGGTTGAGTTCGAGCATCAGGTCGAACACGCCGTTGGCGTTTCGCCGATCCAGGTTTCCCGTCGGCTCGTCGGCGAGCACGCAGCGCGGGGACGTCACCAGGGCGCGCGCGAGCGCCACGCGCTGACGTTCCCCACCGGACAGCTCGCCGGGCAAATGGCGCACGCGAGGCTCGAGGCCGACGCGCGCCAGCATGTCGGCCGCCTTCGCCTTCGCCTCCTGCTCGTCCATTCGCCGTATGGCGAGAGGCATCGCAACGTTCTCCAATGCCGTGAACTCCGGCAGCAAATGGTGAAACTGATAGATGAAGCCGAGCGCGCGATTGCGAACTTCGCCACGCGCGGCTTCCGAGAGCGAAGCGAGCGCAACGCCCTCGACGTCGACCTCGCCCCCTGTGGGCAAGTCGAGGCCGCCGAGCAGATGCAAAAGCGTGCTCTTTCCCGATCCGGACGCACCGACAATCGCAAGCCGCTCCCCGACGGCAACCTGGAGGTTCACGCCGAGCAGTACCGGGACGTCGAGCGGACCGTTCCGATAGGTCTTGCGCAGATCGCGACATGCGACGACGGGCGTCTGCACCCCGCTTGCGGGGTCACTCATACCGCAGCGCGTCGGCCGGATTGACGCGCGCCGCGCGGAAGCTCGGATAGAGCGTCGCAACCAGCGCAAGCACGAGGGCGATCGACGCGATCGTCACGACGTCTGCGATCTGCAGATCGGAGGGCAGATCGCTGATGTAGTAAACGCTCTTGTCGAGGAACTGGATGTGCAGCGTCCGCTCGATGGCGGGAACCACGGTTTCGACGTTCAGTGCGAGCAACACACCACCGACGACGCCGATCAGCGTTCCGATCACGCCGATCAAGGCGCCCTGGATCATGAAGATCGACATGATCGACGATGGCGCCGCACCAAGTGTGCGCAATATGGCGATGTCCGCCTGCTTGTCCGTCACGACCATCACCTGAGCGGAGACGATGTTGAAGGCGGCGACGGCGACGATCAGCGTCAGAATGATGAACATCACCCGCTTTTCGATCGCCACCGCCCGGAAGAAATTGGCGTGACTTCGTGTCCAGTCGCGTACGTCGGCGTCCGGGGGCAGCTTCGTGGACAGCTGCGCCGCGACCGCCGGCGCGGCGAACATGTCGTCGAGCCTGAGGCGCACCCCGCTCGGGTTCGCCAGGCGGTAAAGCTTCTCGGCGTCGTCTAGGTTGATGAGCGCGAGCCCGCTGTCGAACTCGAACATGCCGACTTCGAAGATTCCGCTCACGTGGAAGCTCTTGATTCGCGGCAGTGCGCCGGCCGGCGTAATGTTGCCTTGCGGCGTAATGGCCACGACCGTATCGCCGACTCGTGTACCGAGCGCGCGCGCAAGTTCGGCACCGAGCACGATGTTGAAACTCCCCGGCGTCAGCGAATCAAGCGCGCCGCGCCGCATGTGTTGCCCGATGTCGGCGACCTTGTCCTCCTGCGCGGGATCGATGCCGCGCAGGAGCGTCCCTCGGTTGACGTCGCCCGACGCGAGCATCGCCTGGCCGGTCACATACGGCGCAGTCGCAACGACGCGCGGGTTGGTGCGCGCAGCCTCCGCAACCGCGGACGCATCCTGCAACTCCGGAAAGCCGCGTATCTCGATATGCGATGCGACGGACAGGATCCGGTTGCGCAGTTCGAGCTGGAAGCCGTTCATCACGGACAGCACGACAATCAGCGCCGCGACACCGAGCGCAATGCCTGCCATGGAGATAAGCGCGATGAACGAGATGAACGTGTTGCGGCCCGAGCCTTTGCGGGCACGGGTGTAGCGCAGGCCGACGGCGACTTCGTACGGCGACACGTTTGGGTCGGGGAGAGTCAGAAAACGGGACGCGCGCGAATAATGCGGTACGCTCGCGCGGCAACAGCACTCGATTATCGCATGCCAGTTCCCCTGCTTCTCGTTGCGCCGGGCCTGCTCGAGCAGCCAGCGCACGCTCTCATCGAAGCCCGGTCCATGGCTGCACTCGCGGCACTCGCGGCGCCGCCGCGTTTGGAGCTGAACGGCATCTTCGCGGCGCTCGTCGGGGCACTCGGCGGTGCATCCGGAACGCCGATCGCACCACTGATGGCAGAAGGCGCCGGTCTGGATGCGGCAGGCAGTTACGTTATCGCGGCCGAGCCCGTATTGCTGGCTGCCGATCGAGGCGACATCGTGCTCGTGCAACGGATCGCGGACCTGCACGAAGCGGAAGCGAGCGCGCTCGTCCAGTTGCTGAATGCACATTTCGTCGAAGATGATTCTCAGTTCATCGCGCCCCGTCCGGATGCCTGGTTCGTGCGCTGTACGCGCGCGCCGAATATTTCGACAACGCCTGTCGACGCTGTGCAAGGCCACGGAATCTATGCGTTCCTTCCGCGCGGACCGGAGGGACGCACCTGGACGGGCCGGCAGAACGAAATCCAGATGCTCCTGCACGAACATCCGGTGAACGCGGCGCGTGAGGCTCGGGGCGAGCCTCCGGTGACCGGTGTCTGGTTCTGGGGCGGCGGGACGGCGGCCGACGTGCACGGTTTTCGAAGCATCGCTGCGCACGCACGGATCGATCGCACCGGCGACCTGTTGCGCGGCATCGCGCGCCTCGCGCACGGATCGCATGAGGTAGTCACTGGCGACGACGGCGTGCAGCAGTTGATCGAGCGCGCGTCCGCTTCGGCAGATGACGGACGGCAAGTCGTCATTGCGCCCGGCAACATCGACAGCGAAGGCGCCATCCACGAATTCGAATCGCGCTGGCTCGCACCGGCGATCGCGCTTCTGTCGAAGCACTCGATCGCCCGACTGGATGTAATCGCCGATGGCAACCGCGCGGCCGCGCATTGGAGTGCGTCTGCCGCTTCCTGGTGGCGGCGGTTCACGCCGCGCGCGCGCCCGAAGCCCTTCGTCGCACCGGCGCGCCCGCAAACATGACGATCGTGCGACGAGCACTGCCGCAGACGCCGCTGTCGCTGGTGGGAGTCTCGCCGGTGCTCGCCCGGGTCTACGCGGCGCGCGGCATCAGCGACGCCGCCGAGCTCGATCACTCGCTTGCGGCGCTCCCTGACTTCACGAGCTTCTCGAATATCGAAGCGGCAGCCGAGCGGCTCGCGCACGCAATCCTGCACGCGGAGCGGATCGTGATCATCGCCGATTACGACGCCGACGGCGCAACAGCGTGCGCCGTGGGTATCCGCGGATTACGTGCCATGGGCGCGAACGTCACGTTCGTCGTGCCTAATCGCTTCGAATTCGGTTACGGACTGACGCCGGAAATCGTGGCTGTGGCGGCGGCAATGAGGCCTCACCTGATCGTGACCGTCGATAACGGTATCGCAAGCGTCGAGGGTGTCGCCGCGGCCGCCAGTGCCGGTATCGACGTGCTGATCACCGATCACCATCTGCCAGGTCAGGCGATGCCCATGCCGGCGATCATCGTCAATCCGAATCAAGCCGGGTGCCGCTTCCCTTCCAAGCATGTCGCGGGCGTGGGCGTCATGTTCTATGTCCTGTGCGCATTGCGCGCGCTGCTGCGCCGACGCGGCGCGTTCACGGGCCGGGCCGAGCCCAACCTCGCCGGGCTGCTCGACCTCGTGGCGCTCGGGACCGTTGCCGACGTCGTTCGCCTCGATCATGTCAACCGGATCCTCGTCGAGCAGGGCGTCGCTCGAATCAGGCGAGGACTTGCGCAACCGGGTGTCGCCGCACTCTTCGCGGTGGCCGGCCGCGACATTCAGTGCGTCCGCGCGAGGGATCTCGGTTTCGTGGCCGGGCCACGCCTCAACGCTGCGGGGCGACTGACGGACATGTCGCTCGGCATTCGCTGCCTGCTCGCGGAGACCGAGCCGGAAGCGGAACCGCTGGCCCGCGAGCTCGACCGGCTCAATCGTGATCGCCGCGAGATCGAAGCCACGATGCAGGACGAGGCGCTGGCCGATGTCGAGCAGCGGATTCCAGCCGACGGGGCAAGCGGATTCACCCTTTGTGTTTACCGCGAACAATGGCATCAAGGCGTCATCGGCATCGTGGCCTCCCGTCTCAAGGATCGCTATCACCGGCCGGTGATCGTGTTCGCGCGAGGCGGCGACGGTGAACTGAAGGGATCGGGCCGCTCGATCCCCGGATTCCATCTGCGCGACGCGCTGGACCTCGTTTCCAAGCGCGCGCCCCGGGCTATCCGCCGTTTCGGCGGGCATGCGTTCGCCGCGGGACTCTCCATTCCCGACGGGACCTTGGAGGAGTTTGCGTTGACTTTCGAAACCGTCGCGCGTGAGCGGCTGACGGAGGCAGAGCTTCGGCGCATCCACGAAAGCGATGGCACCCTTGCCCCGGGCGAGCTCACGCTCGAGCTTTCAGCGGCACTGTACGAACCGGTGTGGGGACAGGGTTTCCCGCCCCCGGCATTCGACGATCACTTCGATGTCGTCGAACAGCGAAGCGTCGGAGACGGTCACGCGCGACTGACGTTGATGCGAGGGCAGGAGCGTTTCGCCGCAATCGCGTTTCGCACGCCGCTACCCGTACCGGGCCGCATTCACGCGCTGTTTCGGCCCGAGGTCAACCGCTGGAATGGATTGCTGAGCCTCGAGCTCATCATCGACTACTGGACGGCGAGCGAGCCGTCGCCACCATTCGATGCAGAGGCCCGGCGCGTCGACGCGGCATTTTGCCGCAGCGCCTAAACTGCGCCGCCCCATGGCAGGGGCGCGCTTTGCCGCATAGCGTCAAAGGGTTCCTCCGCTCGGCGCACCCCCTTAGTGCATCACCAGGCCGTGAACATGACAACCGATGGGGGCGTCGTACTTAAGGCACTGGTTTTGCTTGGTATTCCAGCGGGATCGCAGTTAAGCGACACCACGGGATGGTTTCGGTAAGCGATACCGGTATTGCCCTTGTGCGGTGCAATATCTTCCGCTAGATTCTACCGGTTCTGCCCATAACCGCCGGCCTGGGCCCCGCGACCGGCTGCTCGCTGGAAGGAATTGCATGCGCTTGACGGACAAGGTTTCCATCATCACGGGCGCAGGCCAGGGAATCGGTCGGGCCACGGCCCTAAAGTTCGCATCCGAAGGGGCCAAGGTCGCCGTATGCGACATCAATCAGGCGGCTGTCGATGACACCGTCCGAGCGGTCCTCGAAAGCGGCGGTCAGGCAGTAGGCTTCAAGGTCGACGTCACCGACAAGGAGAGCATCGCGCGCATGGTGAGCGGCGTGATGGCCAAGTGGGGACGCATCGACACCCTCGTGAACAACGCCGGCATCGTCCAGGACGCGCAGTTCAAGAAAATGACCGACGAACAGTTCGAGCGCGTCATCGACGTCAATCTGAAGGGCGTCTATCACTGTACGAAAGCCGTCGTCGACATCATGCTCGAGCAGAACTCGGGCGTCATCCTGAATGCGTCGTCGATCGTCGGCCTGTACGGCAACTTCGGGCAGACGAACTACGCGGCCACCAAGTTCGGCGTGATCGGCATGATGAAGACTTGGGCGCGCGAACTCGGGCGCAAGGGCATCCGGGCGAATGCGATCTGTCCGGGATTCATTGAAACCCCGATCCTTGCGTCGATCCCCGACAAGGTGATCAAGATGATGGAAGACAAGGTGCCGATGGGCAGGCTCGGCAAGCCCGAAGAGATTGCGAATACGTATGCGTGGCTCGCCTCGGATGAGGCCTCCTACATCAACGGTGCCGTCATCGAGGTGTCGGGGGGGTTCACGATCTAGTCGATACTTTGGCCCGTTAAGTCAGCACCGAAAGCTCAAGGCGGCCCTTCGCTTTCGGTGCGGAACGTCGGCGGGCGCGTCGCAGGAGTCTCGCTTCGCTCGCCGCTCGGTCACGCGCCGAGCGCGCTGAAAGCCCCGGGCGAAGTTGTCGTTACGTGGCCGTGCAAACTACGTCCATGTCTCGGAGGTTGTGTCGAGCACCCGGTTCGGGGAGGCGATGGGCACTGCCCCCCACTCGGCGACCCAAACTTTGGCACGTCAAGCGAATCTTTGCGACGTAGGACTTTCGTCGAGTTGAGCGCAACGCACCGGGCAGGTACGATTCGGCATCCCGAACTCTTCCGCCGCCTGGCACCCGCTTCGATGCGTTTTGCTGTCCTGCTCGCCGCTGTCTTCCCGTTGCTCGTCGCGGTCGTCGCTCCACCCGCCCACGCCGAGATGATCGGCGGCAATCCCGGCCCCCAGTACAACTACGTGTGTCCGCATGCGGACGGCCAGGCGCCGCTCGAGTGCTACTTCGATGCCGTCGAGCACCTCTACACGATGTGCCGCAACGTCAAGTCGATCGAAATCATCGAGTTCGGCTACGAGAAGTCGCTCGAAGGCACGAACGGCGCGAAAAGCGAGTCCTGCCTCGACAAGCAGAAGCAGAACATCGCGCGACCATACCAGGCTGCGCTCAAGGACGCGAAGAAATCGAAGACGCTGATGGAGCGGCTCCACGAGTTGCACGAGCTGTGGCTGTCCGCAATGAGTCAGTTGACGTGGCGCAGCGGCGAAACGGACGACGACTACAAGGCGCGTGTGTCGCGGCCGTACGAGCAGTTTAAGGAGCGCATCGCGTTGATCCGTACGACGGTGACAACCGAGGCTGCGCCTGAGAAGGCGAAGACGCCGACGAAGCCCGGCAAGACCAAGCAGCAGGCGAAAGCGAAGACGAACTGAACGCCCCGCTTTCGCCCGACGCAACCGCCGGCACCGCCGACGCCGAGCTTGCGGCGATCTTCGGCGAGGGCGGCACCCTGTCGCATCGGCTGCCGGGGTTTCGCTTCCGGCCCCAACAGCTCGCGATGGCGCAGGCGGTTGCGCGCGCAATCACCGAGCGGCGGCCGCTCGTTGCCGAAGCGGGCACCGGCACGGGCAAGACCTTCGCCTACCTGGTGCCTGCCCTTCTCTACGGTGGCAAGGTCATCGTCTCGACCGGCACGAAAACGCTGCAGGACCAACTGTTCGAGCGGGACCTGCCGACGATCCGCGACGCGCTCACCGTGCCGATCACGGTCGCGCTGCTCAAAGGGCGCGCGAATTACGTGTGTCACCACCACCTGGAGCGAACAGCGCGCGAGGGCCGGCTCCCTTCTCGTACCGACGCCCGATACCTGCCAAAGATCGTTGCCTTCGCGCGCGCGTCGCAACGCGGTGACCGCGCCGAGCTCGCCGACGTCCCCGACAATGCGTCTATCTGGCCGCTCGTGACATCGACGCGCGACAACTGCCTTGGCAGCAACTGCGCTTTCCATCGCGAATGCTTCGTGATGAAGGCGCGCAAGGATGCGCTCGATGCCGATGTCGTCGTCGTCAACCACCATCTGTTCTTCGCGGACATCATGTTGCGCGACGAGGGCCTCGCCGAGCTGCTTCCCGCGTGCAATACGCTCATCCTCGACGAGGCGCATCAACTGCCGGACACTGCGACCCTCTTCTTCGGCGAGCAGACCACGGCCGGCCAGCTCAGCGAGCTCGCGCGCGACGCCGAAGCGATTGCCCGCACCGAGTTGCGCGACGTCCCCGATCTTGCCGATGCCGGGGCCGATCTCCTCCCGCTCCTTCGCAAGTTTCGGCTTGCTGCCGGCGATACGCCGGGAAAGTTCTCGCAGCAGATGCTCGCGGATCGCCGCGAATTCCGTGAAGCGCTGGATGCGCTCGCCGCCGGCCTGGACCGGCTCGCAACCGAGATGCGTCTCGTCGCGGAACGGAGCGAGGATGTCGGCGTCATCGCGCGGCGCGCAGAGAGCGCCGCGGACAGCATCGCGCGGTGGCAGGCAGGTTTCGACACCCAGGCGGATCCCGCTTCCGGATGGATTCGCTGGATCGACGTTAGCGCGCAAGGTTTTCAGTTGCACGCATCGCCGCTGTCCGTCGCGGAAGTCTTTCGCCGCCAGGTGGATGGCCTTGGACGCGCCTGGATCTTCACGTCGGCGACGCTGGCCGTGGGCCGCGACTTCTCGCACTACACGTCGCAGCTCGGTCTCACCGACGCAGGCACCGGCTGCTGGGACAGCCCGTTCGATTACGCCTCACAGGGACTCCTCTACGTTCCGCGCGGCCTGCCCGCGCCAAATAGCGTCGAGCACACGCACGCGGTCGTCGACGCTGCGCTGCCCGTATTGAAAGCGAGCGGAGGACGTGCGTTCCTGCTGTTCACGACCATTCGCGCGCTCGGCGCCGCGCGCGAGCGACTGGCGGCGGCGTTCAACCGCGAGCGGCTGCAATTTCCGATGCTTGTGCAGGGGGACGGGTCGAAAAGCGAACTGTTGATGCAATTTCGTGCACTCGGAAATGCGGTGCTGCTCGGCAGCGCGAGCTTCTGGGAGGGTGTCGACGTGCCGGGGGACGCGCTGTCGGTCGTCGTGATCGACAAGCTGCCGTTCGCGCCGCCGGACGATCCGCTGCTCGCTGCGCGGTTGGAGAAAATCAACGCGGAGGGCCGCAATGCATTCATGGAGTGGCAGTTGCCTCAGGCGGCGATCAGCCTCAAGCAGGGGGCGGGCCGCCTGATCCGTACGGAGTCCGACAGGGGCGTGCTGATGCTGTGCGATCCCCGGCTCGTGGACAAGCCGTACGGCCGCCGCATCTGGCAGAGCCTTCCGCCAATGAAGCGCACGCGCGACATCGCCGATGTCGTGGCGTTCTTTGCGCAGACGGCGCACTCGCTCGCGCCCGTTTAGAGCCCGCGCGGATCGCTGGTCGTCAGCAGTATCTCGCCGCGTGCGCTGGCTTCGCCCGGTGTCCCAACGCAAAGTTGACGGCCGCAATCGCTCGCGACAACGGGAGTGCGCGATCGCCGGTCGTCACCAGATTTTCCACCACGGCTTCTCGGGTCCGCCTGCCACGTAAACGCTCTGCGGGAAGGTCCTGGCGAGGATCTGATGCGCGTCCTGCGCAAGTTGCGTGAGCCCGAGCTTCTGGTAGCTCCGCTCCATGACGTCGAGCGCGTGCTCGTTCGAGGGTGTCTGGGGATAGCTCAGCAATGAAGCCTGTGCGCGATTCGCGGCGGCGACGTATGCGCCGCGCGCGTAGTAATACCGCGCGACGTGCACCTCGTACATTCCGAGCGCGTTCGTGAGGTAGCGCATGCGGGTCTGCGCATCTTCCGCATAGCGGCTCTCCGGTAGCTTCTCGGTCAGCTCCTTGAATGCCGCGAAGGATTCGCGCATCGATTTCGGATCGCGCTCGGACAGATCGAGCTCGTACACGTAGCCGAACAGGCCCTGATCTTCGCGGAAATAGACGAGGCCCTTCAGGTAATACGCGTAATCGACGTTCGGGTGATTCGGATACGTGCGGATGAAGCGGTCGCATGCAGCGGATGCGGCGGCCTGCTCGCCCTGCCGCCAATTGGCGTACGCGCCTTCGAGAATCGCCTGCTGTGCGTAGCGGCCGTATGGGTAACGCGCCTCGAGCGTCTCGAAGAGCTTGATCGCGCGATTATAATTGCCGTCCTGCATGGCCTCGTGCGCGCTCTTGTAGAGCTGCTCCGCGGTCCACCCCGACGTTTCGTCCTTGACATCGGGCAGCAGTCCGCAACCGCCGACGGCGAGCGCAAACAGCACCGCCAACCACCACACCTGCCACTTTCGCCATTGCAACATCGTCTTCGGCATCCTTCGTGAGTCCCGCGAATTATAGCCGACGGTCGATGCCCGACGCCGTGCGCAAAGCGCCCGAAACGCGCGCCCGCGACGCGTCCGCGGGTGCCGTGACGTCGACTGAACAAGTCGATGACGCGGCCTCGCGGACTGCGCAGTACGTGCCGTCCGAGTTCGTCGGCGCGCGTCTCGACCAGGCGCTCGCGCGTATGCTTCCGGCGCACTCGCGAACACGCTTGAAGTCGTGGATCGATGCGGGTCTTGTCACCGTCGATGGTGAGCGGTGGGACGCGAAGCGGCGCGTCGAAGGCGGTGAGCGCATCGAGATCCGCACACTTCCCGATGCACCTCCGACGCTCGACCAGGCCGAGGACATCGCGCTCCACGTCATCTTCGAAGATGGTGCGATCATCGTCGTCGACAAGCCGGCCGGTCTGGTTGTCCATCCGGGAAGCGGCAATCGCGCGGGGACGCTGCTGAATGCGCTGCTCCACCGGCATCCATCGCTCGCTATGTTGCCGCGCGCAGGCATCGTGCATCGACTCGACAAGGACACGAGCGGGCTGCTGGCCGTGGCGAAAACACCGGAAGCGCATACGAGCCTCGTCCGGCAGCTCGCGGCCCGGACGGTCATGCGCGAATATCTCGCGGTCGCCAAGGGAGACATCGCCCGGCCGACGATCATCGACGCGCCCATCGGACGTCACCCGGTACAGCGCACGACGATGGCGGTGATGGCGAAAGGCAAGCCCGCGCGCACGCACGTCGAGATCGTCGAACGGTTCGGGTCTGCGACGCTGCTGCGCTGCAAGCTCGAGACCGGACGCACGCATCAGATCCGCGTCCATCTGGCCGCAATCGGCCATCCGCTCGTCGGCGACCCCGCTTACGGCGCCCGGCGATCTGCGGACGTGCCGCAGTTTCATCGGCAAGCGTTGCACGCGGCGCGCCTCGGCCTCGTGCACCCGGCCACCGGCAAGTCGATGGGATGGAACGCGCCCCCGCCGGCGGATCTCGCGACGCTGATCGATGCGTTGCGTGCCAGAGGCCGGTTAACGCAGTGAGCTCATCGACCGACGAGCGTCACCCGATTTCCGCAACGGCGAACACAGCAGGCGGCGATGCGCTTTCCGCGCGCTTTCGCACGGCAGGCCTCGATTGGATCGTCCCACATTGGTCGGCGCCGCCGTCAGTACACGCGTTCTTCACCACGCGAAACGGCGGTGCGAGCATCGGCAGAAGCACGTCGCTCGATCTCGGTGGCGGCGAATTGACGGCCATTGCCGCACATTCCGACAGTTCGCTGGCCGAGAACCGACGGCGCGTGCAGGCATTCCTGCCTTCGACGCCGCTGTGGCTCGAACAGGTGCACGGCACCGATGTCGCCGACGTCGATCTGACCGGTGCGACGCACGCCGATCGCCGGCCGCGGGCGGATGCCGCCGTCACGCGCAGAGCACGCGTCGTGCTGTCGGTGCGCGTCGCCGACTGCCTGCCTGTGCTCTTGAGCGATCGCGAAGGCTCCATCGTTGCCGCGGCGCACGCAGGGTGGCGGGGTCTCTGCGCCGGAATCCTCGAAAACACCGTCGCGACAATGGGACGCCCTGCAGCTGACCTCGTTGCATGGCTTGGTCCCGCCATCGGTCAACGTGCGTTTGAAGTCGGGAGCGAAGTGCGGGACGCGTTTTGCTCAAGCGACGCCGCCGATGCCGATGCATTCATACCCGGTGCACCTGGCAAGTGGCACGCCGATCTCGCGCTTCTCGCGCGGCGTCGCCTCGCGCGAATGGGCTTTACCGACGTAACGACCGACGGTCACTGCACATGGTCCGAGCCGCAGCGATTTTTCTCGTTCCGCCGCGACGGCACGCATGGACGCATGGCGGCATTCATCTGGCGAGACGGGCCGTGACGCTGCTGCACATCGTCATCGCGGCCACGGCGGGCGGCGTGCTATCGACGATCGCGGCCGGTGGAACGTTATGGATGAATCCGCGATGGATACCGCGCTTCGTGTCGTTCGCCGTCGGCGCGCTGCTCGGAGCGGTCTTTCTCGAGCTATTGCCGCACGCGCTGGAAGACCGCGCGCCGGATGCAGTCATGCTCACCGTGCTGATCGGCCTGCTGGCATTCTTTCTGCTCGAAAAGCTCGTGCTGTGGCGACACGCGCACGGACATGGCGAGCACTCCGACGAACGCGAGGAAAGCGAGCATGACCATGCCCTGCACGGGCACGCGTCGGTCACCGCCGATGGCGGACGCTCGGGCCTGATGATCCTGATCGGCAATTCCGTACACAGCTTCTGCGATGGAATCGTCATCGCCGCGGCGTTCATTGCGAGCGATGCACTCGGCGTTGCGACGACGCTCGCAATCGTGGCGCACGCCGTGCCGCAGCAAGTCGGCGATTTCGCGGTGCTCATGCATTCCGGCTTCGCGCGGGTGCGCGCGTTTACGTACAACGTGGCAGCCGGGGTTGCGACGCTGTTGGGAGCGCTTGCGGCCTACGGGGCGCTCGCCGACATGCAGCAGCTGTTGCCGATCGTGCTCGCCATCGCGGCAGCAAGCCTTTTGTACGTCGCCGTCGCAGATCTAATCCCGAGCCTTCACCGGCGCTCGGAACCAATCGAGACGGCGAAGCAGATGCTGTGGATCACGCTCGGCGTATTGATCATTGCGACAACGCACGCGCTGCTGGAGCCGCGTTAATATCCATCGGATGACAGGCGCGATTCAATCTTTCGCATCATCGCATCGGACGGCGGCGATCGAATCGAATCCGTACTCGCTCCAGCCGTGGATTGCGCTCGCCTCCGACTGGCAACAGGCGATGCAGGCATGGACTCAATGGTGGACGAGCGGCTTCGCCATGGCTCGGCGGGAGCGCGCGCAGCCCCAGCATCGCCAAGCCGTTCACCTCGTACCGCCGCGCATGCCGGGCATTCCGTTCGATTCGCATGCGCTTGCGGCGCTGCACGCTTCCTTCAGGCCACGGTTTGATCACCTGTGGCAGGCAGCGACGCAAGCGCTCTCGCAACCCGACGGCAAAATGCCGGAGATCGTTTCGGAGCCGGCCGGGGACCGACGTTTCAGCGCTGCGATCTGGCGCGACCAGCTGTACTTCTCGTGGATCAGGCAGGCGTACCTGCTGTATGCCGAATACCTGCTGGCAACGGCTGCACTCGCGAAGCTGCCACCGCCCGAGAAGAAACGTCTCGAATTCTCGATGCGCCAGTTCGTCGACGCGATTTCGCCGACCAACTTCCCGGCGACGAACCCCGAGGTGCTGGAGCGCGCGCTTGCAACCGAAGGCGCGAGCGTTCTCGAAGGATTCCGGCATTTCACGGATGATGTTCGCAAGGGCCGCATCACGATGACCGACGAAGCGGCCTTCGAAATCGGCCGCAACATCGCCGTGACCCCAGGCAGCGTCGTCTTCCGCAATCCGTTGATCGAGCTCATACAGTACGAGGCAACGACGCCGCGGGTGGCCAAGCGACCGCTGGTCATGGTCCCGCCGTGCATCAACAAGTACTACATCCTCGATCTTCGTCCGGACAACTCCTTCGTCAGGCACGCTGTCGCGCAGGGGCATACGGTGTTCATGATCTCCTGGCGGAACATCCCGCAGGATCTCGGGCACCTGACCTGGGACGATTATCTCGAGCAGGGCGTGC
This sequence comes from Pseudomonadota bacterium, assembly GCA_046733075.1. Classification (GTDB taxonomy): domain Bacteria; phylum Pseudomonadota; class Gammaproteobacteria; order Burkholderiales; family Casimicrobiaceae; genus VBCG01. The sequence continues at coordinate 14,536 of JBKPOL010000178.1, forward strand.
TGGCCGCCGTCGATGCGGCGCGCGACATCAGCGGCTCACGCACCGCCAACGCACTCGGCTTTTGCGTCGGCGGAACGCTGCTTGCATCGACGCTCGCCGTCCTCGCCGCGCGCAAATCGAAGAGCGTTGCAAGCGCCACCTTCCTCACGACGATGCTCGACTTCCGCGACCCGGGCGAAATCGGCGTCTACATCTCGCGCGACGCGCTCCGCGCGCGCGAAGCGATCCTCATGCGGGGCCAACGAGTCCACGGCAGCGAGCTCGCCGGAGCGTTCGCAAGTCTGCGGCCGAACGATCTCGTCTGGAACTACGTCGTGAACAATTACCTGAAGGGCCGGACGCCGCCCGCATTCGACCTGCTGTACTGGAACGGCGACTCGTCGAATCTGCCCGGTCCCATGTACGCGTACTATCTCAAGAACCTGTATGTCGAAAACCGGCTGCGCGAGCGCAACGCGCTCACGATGCTCGGGGAAAAAATCGACCTTTCGCAGATCGTTTCACCCGCTTACGTGTACGCGTCGCGCGAGGATCACATCGTCCCCTGGCGGAGCGCGTTCAGGACCCTCGAGCTGCTCGGCGGCGATACGACGTTCGTGCTCGGCGCTTCGGGTCACATCGCGGGCGTCGTCAACCCACCGGATTCCGGCAAGCGCAACTACTGGACGAACGATGCACGCGCGACGGATGCCGAAGCGTGGCTCGAAAGCGCCAAGAGCCATCCGGGGAGCTGGTGGCCCCACTGGTACCGCTGGCTGGCGAGGCACAAGGGCGGCGAGCGCACGGCGCCGAGCAGCGCCGGCAACGCGCGCTATCCGATACTTGAAAGCGCGCCGGGTACGTATGTCCGCGAACAGGTCGGTTGATCGCGCGCGCAAGGATTTACGCTAAGGGACTTGTTCTGGTGCCTGGCTTTTTCGCCAAGGACGGTCGCGGCACGTCGTACAGCAGTCATTCCGTCGATGGGCTCCGCGCCATGCGGAACAAGGGAGGCATTTCAAGACGGCTGACGCTGACCGCTCCAGCCGCGCCCGTGTCGTTTTCCAGAGCAGGTTGTAGTAGAACTGCTCGAAGACGAGAATCGCGCGTTACGGGCAATGCGCCGTTCCATCCCGCGCTTACGGGCCCATTCGAGCCCTAGATGCAGAGAGCGAAAAAGAGCGGCCAAGGGAGAACCGCTTGAAATACGTGCTGATCGGTGCAGGCCCGGCCGGCGTGCAAGCCGCGGAAGTCATCCGGGAGGAGGATCAAGATGGAGCGATCACTCTGATCAGCGGCGAGCCAGGCGAGCCGTATTCACGCATGGCCATCCCCTACATCCTGAGCGGCCGCATCAACGAGCAGGGCGCAAGATCACGCAAGACCGCCGGCCACTTTGCGAATCTCGACATCCGCTACAGCAACAACAAGGCCGTTAGGGTCCATCCACGCACGAGCGGCGGCACGGTGGATCTCGACGACGGCAGCGCGCTTGCCTACGACAAACTGCTCGTCGCCACCGGCTCCTCGCCGACATTGCCGCCGGTGCCCGGCACGGATCTGCCGGGGGTGATCACCTGCTGGACACTTGAAGATGCGCGCATCATCGCTGCCAAGTTGGAGCCCGGCGCTCGCGTGGTGATGGTCGGCGCAGGGTTCGTCGCTGGCGTCTGCATGAAGTCGCTCGTCGAAAGCGGCGTGCAACTGAGCGTGATCGCCGGCCGAGCCGGCCAGATCCTGCGCTCGATGATGACCCCCAACGGCAGCGCGTTGCTGCAGCGCTGGCTCGAGGGCCAGGGCGTGAACGTCATCACCAACGGGCGCCTCGCGCGCATCGAACACGGTCCGCGCATCGTCATGGATACCCAGACCCTCGAGGCGGATCTGGTGATCCTCGCCACCGGGGTGCGACCAAATGTCGCATTCCTCGAAGGCACGGGCGTCGAGGTCGACCAGGGTGTTGTCATCAACGATCGCATGGAAACTTCGGTGGCCGGCATCTACGCCGCCGGCGACGTCGCCCAGGGGCGCGACTTCTCCACGGGCGAATGGATCGTTCACGCGCTGCAGCCGACCGCAACCGAGCACGGTCGCGCGGCTGCGCTTAACATGGCGGGGAAGAACGCACCCTACCGCGGCAGCCTGTCGATGAACGTGCTCGATACCGTGGGCCTGCTCTCGTACACTTTCGGCTTGTGGCAGGGTCGTGAAGACGGCGATAGCGTGGAGAGTGTCGACGCGGAGCACTTCCACTACCGGCGACTCTGCTTCGACGCCGACGTGCTCATCGGTGCCATCAGCATTGGCCGAGTCGACCACGTCGGCGCCATCCGAGGCCTCATTCAGACCCGGCGCCACCTGGGTCCTTGGAAGCAAAGGCTCATGCAGGATCCAAGTTTGCTGATGGAGGCATTCGTCGAGTTGAGCCGAACGCCGAGATGAACGCCAAGGTCGCCACTTTCGCTGCTATTGACGCAGGTTGCTTCTGGCGCGTAACGTGGCTCCCCCCAACGGAGCGACGTTCGATCCCCGCGCATCCGCAGGTCTCCACGTAGCGCCATCGAGCATTCAGGAGGAAACGTGCAAAAGTCCCTCTATATCAACGCCGACAAATGCACGGGCTGCCTGCAGTGCGAGATGGCGTGCAGCTACGAAAATTACGGCGTATTCAATCCCGCGAAGTCGCGCATCAAGATCTTCGACTTCGATCACTCCGGGAGGAAGGTGCCCT
>JBKPOL010000179.1:0-4930 GCA_046733075.1 Pseudomonadota bacterium
GCGCAACGGCTCGCGGCCGGCCAGGCGTTGCTTCACGCGTTGATTCCACCGACTCAATGCCGGACGACCTCGTTTCCGCTCGAGCGGCCTTATGCGGAGTGGACAATCGAGACAGCCGCCATGCATTGCCGACGACGATCAGCGACGACGCGGACATGCCGATGGCTGCCACGAGCGGCGAAAGATGGCCGGTGGCAGCGAGAGGGATGGCGACGACGTTATAGATGAGTGCCCACGCAACGTTTTGACGAATCACCCTGAAAGTGCGTCTCGCCGCAACGAGCGCATATCCGATCCGCGTGAGGTCATCGCCGAGCACGACGGCGTCGGCAGTCCACTGCGTCAGCGTCGCCGCGCTGCCGAGCGTCAACGATACGTCGGCCTGCGCAAGGCTCGGTGCATCGTTGATGCCGTCGCCAATCATTGCCACGACGGCGCCTCGGCCTTGCAGGTCGGCAATGAACGCGCGCTTGTCGTCGGGACGTGCGTTGCCGTGCCATTCGTCGATCCCGACTGCACGCGCGACGTGAGCAACGGTCGCCTCTCGATCGCCGGAGATGATCGACGGATGGAGGCCGAGTCCTTGCAAGGTGCGCACGAGCGCGACGGCCTCGGGCCGTACGCTGTCGCCGAAGCGGATGCACGCGAGCCATTGGTTCTCGCTTGCAAGCAACGCCGGCGACTCGCCAGGCGTAACGTCGACGAAGGACGCGGGAAGCGTCGCGCGGCACAGTTCGGCGACCCAGTCGCCGCGTCCGAAGCGATACCGAGTGCCTTCGATCAAGCCTTCGACGCCGCTTCCGGCGACCGCCGTTAGATTGGATGCGGTGGCCAGGTCAACTGTGAACTCGCGGAGCGCGCGTGCTATCGGATGCGCGGATCCCTGCTCGAGCGTCGCGGCGAGACGCAGGGAGCGGGATGCATCCTCGGGCGCTGCGGCAGTGACGCCGGTGACGCGTATGTTGCCGGTCGTCAGCGTTCCCGTTTTGTCGAGAACGACGTGCGTTACCCGGGACATCGCCTCCAGCGCATCCGGGCGCACGCAGAGAATCTGTCGTCGCCCGAGCGCTCCCGCGGCGGACGCGAGCGCGGCCGGCGTGGCAAGGGACAGCGCGCACGGGCAGGAGACGACCAGCACCGAAAGCGCGACCGGCAGCGCGCGCCCCGGATCGACGAACCACCACGCAACCGCGACGCCGGCTGTGAGCGCGAGCAGGATTGCGACGAAGCGTGTCGCGACGCGATCAGCGAGACGCGCAATGCGTGGCCGCTCGCTTGCCGCGCGCTCGACGAGACGAGCGAGTCCCGCGAGCGTCGTTGCTTCGCCGACCGCGGTGACGCAGATGACGAGCGGGCTCTCACGATTGACGGAACCTGCCATCACGCGGTCGCCCGTCGTTTTGGTGCGCGGCCAGCTTTCGCCCGTCAGCACCGCCTCCTCCACGCTCGATCGCCCTTCGACGACGACGCCGTCGGCCGGAACCGGCGCGCCGCTCTCGACGCGTATGCAGTCGCCGACACCGACTTCCGTCGCGTTTGCGATCCTCACGCTTGTGGTTTGCGGATAGTCTTCGAGCACCTGCGCGCTCGGCGGCATTTCGCGTGCGATCGACTCGAGCGCATCTTCCGCCTTCGCCCGTACCTGCAACTCGACGAAGCGTGCGAGTTGCACGAGCGCGATGAACATCGTCACTGAATCGAAGTAGACGTCGCCCCGGCCGACGATGGTCGTCCATGCGCTCCACACGAATGCGCCGGCGACGGCGAGGGCGATCGGCACATCCATTCCCGGTCGGCAAGCCCGCAAGCCGCGCCACGCACCGGTGAAGAACGGTGCCCCGCAATACAGAACCACCGGCAGGGTAATGACGAGGCTCGCCCAGTTCATCAACGCCTGGTACTCCGCGTCCACGCCGTCGACACTGATGTATGCGGGGACGGCAAACATCATCACCTGCATCATCCCAAGCAGCGCGAGCGCCATGCGCAAAAGCAGCGCACGACTCTCTCGCCGTGCGAGCGCCTCTCGACGCCCGGGATCGTACGGATGGGCGCGATAGCCGATGCGCCCGATGTCACGCAGAATGGAGGCAGGGCTCGTGTCGGCGGCAGCGAAGTGAACGCGTGCGCGTCGCGTCGCGAAGTTCACGCTTGCCTCGCGAATGCCCTGCTGCCGCATGAGCCATGTCTCGATCAGCCATACGCATGCGCCGCAGTGCAGGCCGTCGAGCAGCAGCGACATCTCGCGAACACCGTTTCCGATATCTCTCCCGATGTTGGCAGGGTGAGCACGGGGGACGTCGGAAGCCGTTTGGGCTTCGCCTCGAAGTCGCGGGTCGGCCTGTTCACGTAACGCGTAGAACGACGACAACCCTGCGGCGCGGATCGTCTGCGCCACGGCCAGGCAGCCCGCGCAGCAGAAGCGCTCCGAATTCCCGTCGATGTCGGCCCGCCAATTGGAGCGCGACGGGTTTACTTCGCCGCAATGAAAGCAGCGCACGGGCAAGCTTGCGGCGCGCTCGAAGGTCGACGCCATGGCGTTTCCCGCCGCGGCCGCTTGCGCGGTGGTGCGAAAGCCGGCGGGCTTCAGCGCAGGACCAGGACGGGCAGTTCGCTATGCGTGAGTACCTTGTGCGTCTCGCTGCCGAGCAGCACCCCCGCGATGCCGCGCCGGCCATGCGACGCCATGCAGATGACGTCGCACTTCTTTTTCCTGGCGGTCGTGATGATCTGCTTCCAGACGTCGTTGCTCTCGACCAGCACGGCGTCGAGCGGCACGCCGGCGGCTTCCGTTAGCTTGCGAATCGTCGCGAACAGCGAATCGCCTTCGGCGCGCTCCTGCTTCTTGTGCGCTTCCTCGAGGACATCTTCCGCGGGCCCGAACGTTCCGTAAGGGCTGCCCGCGAACTTGGGATAAACGTGCAGTGCCGTCAGCTTGGCACCTGTCTTCTTCGCGAGCTCGATGGCTTCCTTGACGGCCTTGTGCGACAGCTTCGAGCCGTCCGTCGGTACGAGGATGTTCTTGAACATATGGGCTCCAAATTGGGGTTGCGGCGACAGGTCGCCCGCGGGACCGGATTGTGCGGATTTGCCGCTGCCGCGACTTTGATCTGCGACAATTTGCCTGCGCGGTACGAAACAGCGCGGAAGGAGCGGAAATGCTCAAGGTATTGCTGCCCGTCGATGGTTCGCCGAGCGCGGTGCGCGCGACCGAAAAGCTGATCGAAACGCTTGGCTGGTACAAGGAATCGCCGACGGTCGATGTGCTGGCCGTGCATCTTCCGGTGCCTCGCGTGCCGAACATGGGTGCGTTCGTCAGCAAGGACATGATCCAGAAGTACTACGACGACGAGCGCGCGGCGATGCTTGCGCCGTCCCGCAAGCTGCTTGACGCGGCCGGCGTAACCTACACCGTGCACCAGATGACGGGACCGGTCGCGGAGAGCATCGTCGAGAAGGCGACCGAGTGCCGATCCAACATGATCTTCATGGGTACGCGCGGTATGTCCGCACTGGCCAACATGGCGTTGGGCTCGGTGACCACACGCGTCCTCCACCTCGTTCACATTCCGGTCGTGCTGATTCACTGAGCTCACGCCAGCTTGGGTGGGTGACGGAGCCAACGAAAACGGCCGCGCCGCCCCGACGGGCGACGCGGCCGCGATGTGGGCCGGATCGATTACGGCTTGAGTTGCGCGCGCACTTCCCCGCCCGGATTCGCGGCGCTGTGCATGTTGACGTAGAGTTCGCCCGCCTGGTACGCCTTCATTTGATCGGGCGTGAGCTTTGCGCCGGCTGCCGGACCGAACTTGTTCCCATCCTTGGTGAAGGGAACGATGACCGGGCCGTTCTTCCCGGCCGGGGCCTGGTGAATGTGTGCGGCTGTTGGTTCAAAGCCGGTGGCGGTCACGCTGCCGCTGACCGTGCCGTCGTCGTTGATCGTGATCGTCCCTGCGCCCGACCCTGCGCTCTTGACCGGCGGCACTTCCTGATCGCCGGAAAGCTTGACGTCCATCTTGCCGGCGAGTGCCGCCGCGGATGTGAAGCCCAGCACAATGGCGAATGACCACGCGGAAAACCTGAGACCCTTCGACTTCATCCATACATTCATTGCATGCCCCCTTGGGTGGTGAGAACCGGAACACGTGTCTCGACGTCTGCGACGTTCGCGCGCGCTCCGGAATGGCGAAAAACGAAGCCACGCCGCGCAAACAGCACGTCCGCGAAGCATATTCCGCTGCCGGCGTTTGAGGAGTGTACACGGGGAAATGCGCCTTCGCTCGCCTCGGCCGTTACAATCCCAAGCCTGCCCGGGTGGTGAAACAGGTAGACACAAGGGACTTAAAATCCCTCGGCCGCAAGGCCATGCCGGTTCGATTCCGGCCCCGGGCACTTGAAGGTTGCGCGGTATCCAACAGACGCTTGCGCCGGACCACCATCTCCCCTCTAACACGGCACAGCATACCGCCAAGATGCTACACTTTCCACCGTTATCAGTCACCATCTTAGGGGGCATCGGTGGGGGTCTCGAAAACCAACAGCGGGGGTATTGACCGGCTCACCGACGCGCAATGTAGAGCGGCGAAACCCGGCGAAAAAGCCTACAAGCTTTCAGACGGCCGAGGTATGTATTTGCTGGTGCAGCCGCACGGCGCGCGGCTGTGGCGCATGAAATACCGGCACGGGGGCCGCGAACGTGCATACGCGATCGGGGTGTATGGCCAGGTCGGACTCGCCCGGGCCCGCGAACTGCGCGACGAGGCGCGAGGATGGTTGAGCGAGGGCAAGGACCCGACCATCGAGCGCCGTGTCGTGAAAGCAAAAGCGGGCGCGCAGCAGGCGACGACATTCGGCCTGATCGCGGAGGAATGGATCCACCGGCAGAAGTACTCCCCGCGATCGCTGAAATCGCAGCGCGTCAGGCTCGACA
>JBKPOL010000180.1:0-17403 GCA_046733075.1 Pseudomonadota bacterium
GGTCATGCCGAGCCCTTGACCGGCGCCTGTGGATTTGCGACCCACCCACTCTCGCAACGCACTGCGGCGACCAACTGCAAGCAGGTACCATTCATCGTACCGTCCATCACTTTGGAGCAACGAGATGAATCCTGTCGTTCACTTCGAAATGCCGTATGACGACGGCTCGCGGATCGCAAAGTTCTATGGGACGGCGTTCGGATGGCAGACCCAGGCGCTTGGCCAGGACATGGGCAGTTATGTGCTGGCAACGACGACCGACAGCGACGGCGGGCGACCGAAAGCGCCAGGGACTATCAACGGCGGCTTCTTTCCCCGAAAGGCCGATTGGCCCGCGCAGCATCCGTCGGTCGTCATTGCCGTCGACGACATCGAGGAATCCGCCAGAAACGTCACGAAGGCGGGTGGCAAGGTGCTCGGTGAGCCGATGCAGATTCCCGGGGTCGGGCGATACGTCTCGTTCATCGACACGGAAGGCAACCGCGTGAGCATGCTGCAACCGATGCCGCGGGAGCAGAACGCGCCGCGCAACGCCGAAGCCGCAGGAACGGCGCCCTGATGCATGCGCCGCTCCAAACCGGTCCTCGCCGCGCGACGAGTGCCCGGACAGCGGTCATTTCGTCCTGACGACCCAGTAGACACGGGATGGTGATCGAGGGGAGGTGCCATTGCGGGAACGTCATGCTGGAACTTGCATGGCCCCCGCATCGCGCGGAAATTCCCGCGCGCGCATGCGCCTGCTCGTTCTGCACGAAGCACGGCGGCGTCTGGACCTCCGATCCTTCGGCCACCCTCACGGTGACGATGGAAGACTCGTCGAAGGTCTCCAGGTATGCATTCGGAACCCGCACCGCGACCTTTCACGTGTGCTCGCGTTGCGGCACAGTTCCGTTCGTCACGAGCGAAATTGGCGGACACCTCTACGCGGTGGTCAACGTCAATGCGCTCGAGAACCTGGACCCTTCGACGATTCGCCGAGTTACCGCCAACTTCGCGGGCGAGACCGTCGTGGACCGGCTCGCGCGAAGAGCGCGCAACTGGATTGCCGACGTTCGGATTCGCGATTCCGAAACGGATTCATCGAGCCGAACAGCGCATGGGCGATAGCGAAAAGCTCGAGATTCTCGACAACATCGCCTGGCACACGCTGGTCGGGCCCCATGCAAGATTCGCAGCAGGTCATGGAAAGGCTCGACGTTACGCGCGCGGCTTCTCGCCGATCGTTGGGTTTGCGGACGCGAATTCACCCGACTTCGACGCGTTGGCAGCCCATTGCAAACCGGGTGAGCACTTCTACTGAGATGGCTGGTCGGCTAAAGCGCCGGAGGGCTGGCGCATCGATGCCGAATCGACGATGTTCAAGATGGTGTGGGATGGCAGGCCGCCCGAAAGCGACGAGGCGCCCGACGCGATCCGTCTCGAGCCGGAGCATGCGACCCAGGCGCTCGAACTAGCGACGCTCACGCGACCGGGACCCTTCGGTCCGAGAACGATCGAGCTTGGCGAGTACTTCGGCTATTTCGAAGGGTCGCGACTTATTGCCATGGCGGGCGAGCGGATGTGTGGAGGCGAGTTCCACGAAATCAGCGGGGTGTGCGTGCATCCCGACTTTCAGGGGCGCGGAATGGCACGTCGACTGACATCGAAGGTCGTTCGGCGCCAACTGATGCGAAACGAGACACCGTTCCTGCATGTGATGCGCGACAACGCTGGCGGACGAGCACTGTACGAGCGCCTCGGTTTTCGCAACTATCGGGAGTCCGCCGTGCGCGTCATTGCGCGGTGCTGATCGCCTTTCGTCCAGGCGTGCGGGCGCGGGCACGAGGGCGTGATCATCGACGTGTTGAACACGCACCGGCGATTTACATCGCTCGGGATTCGGCCGAGAATTCATCGCCCTTCTCCGGGCCACGCACGCATCCAATCACGAGCGATCATCAATGATCAGATTGTGCCTCGCCGGCGCCACCGGGTGGGCCGGCTCGGAGCTCGCGCGCGGTATAGCGAGCCAGCCCGATGTCGATCTCGTGGCCGCCGTGTCTCGCACGCACGCCGGACGTCGCCTCGGCGATGTCCTGGACGTGCCCGCGCTTGGCGCCCGCGTCTATGCTTCCGCACAGGAGGCGCTGCGCGAGCGATGCGACGTTTTCGTCGAGTACACGAAGCCCGCGAGCGCCAGGGCCAACATTGTCACGGCACTCGAACAGGGCGCTCATGTAGTCGTAGGCACGTCCGGACTGACCGATGTGGACTACGCCGAGATCGACGCGCTCGCACGCAAGCGGGAACGAGGCGTGCTCGCGTGCGGCAACTTCGCGTTGACCGCGGTCCTGCTCCAGAGATTCGCGGAACTCGCCGCCAAACTGATTCCGCAATGGGAGATCATCGACTACGCGCACGACGACAAACTCGACGCCCCCAGCGGCACGGCGCGCGAACTGGCCGCACGCCTTGCCAAGGTTCGCCATCCCCAACCCACCGTGCCCATCGAGCGCACGGTTGGGCCGCGCGAGGCGCGTGGCGCCACACTCGCGCATTCGCAGGTGCACTCGATTCGCCTGCCCGGCTACGTCATTAGCGCGGAGATCATCTTCGGCATGCCTGACCAGAAGCTCACGATGCGGCACGACGCCGGTGCCAGCGCGCGGCCCTATGTCGATGGAGCCCTGCTCGCGATTCGGAAGGTGTCCACGCTGGTCGGCGTACACCGGGGGCTTCACTCGGTCCTTGAACTTTGATACTGCCTCGCGGCGCCTATGCAACCGATTCTCGCCTCACTAGCCCGTTCACACCTTGTCATTCCACGCGCATTGCATCCAGACGGACGTCGTTGCAGATAGCAGAGACTGCGCGCCTGCGCCTGCGGGAACTCGAGCTGGACGATGCGCCGTTCATTCTCGAGCTCGTGAACGAACCCGGATGGCTGCGGCACATCGGTGACAAGCATGTCGCCACGGTCGAGGACGCAACCCGTTACATAACGAACCCCGTGTTGCGGATGTACGAGCGCTATGGCTACGGTCTATATTTGGTCGAATCGAAGGATGGGCGCGAGGCGCTCGGGATCTGCGGCTTAATCAAGCGCGATTCGCTTGATTGTCCGGACCTCGGCTTTGCGTTTCTGGAAAGGTTCTGGAACCACGGATACGCGAGCGAGGCAGCGCGTGGCGCGCTATCACACGGCAGGTCGGTCCTCGGGCTTGCACGCGTTCTGGCAATCGTATCCAACGACAATCAACGCTCCACCCGCCTCCTTGCGCGACTTGGCTTCCGATTCATCCACCAAATGCGCATAGGAGATGGGGACGAGGTGGACTTGTATGGCGTTGAAGTCAATGCTTCTATGCCAGGTGACCCGATGAACGAGCAATCGAATATGGCGCGGGCGCGGCGCTGGTTTACCGAAGTCTGGAACGAGCGGCTCGACGCCACGGTGCACGAGCTCCTCGATCCGCAGGCCGTCGGATACCTGGAAGGACTGGTATCGCGCGGCATTCCCAAGTTCTTCGAAGCCCGTTCGTACATTCTCGGCGCGTTTCCCGATTTCCAGCTGACGATCGAGGACATGATCGCCGAGGAGGACAACGTCGTTGCGCGCTGGACTGCGCATGGAACGCATCGGGGCGACAATCTCGGCATGCCGGCGACCGGCACTCACGTGCATTTCCGCGGCATGACGTGGCTTCGCTTTGCGGACGGCCGGATCGTCGAAGGGTGGGATTCATGGAACCAGGGCCGGCTCGTGACCGACCTGCAGGCGGCCGCTCAGCGCAATTCGACCGAGTCGGGCGCAGCGAAGCAGTGAGAGTCGGGCTCAGCGAAGCAGTGGCTGCGCTCGTCGCGAGAGAGATCCTGCTTCGCGGGAAGTACGCTCGACGCGGAAAAATGCTCGGTTTCCTCGCCGTGTGCATACCTCTCGCCATCAGCGCCGCGTACGAACTGGTCGAATGGAGTGCGGCGCTGGCGCTCGGTCAGGGCGCGGACGAATTCCTCGGCACGCAGGGAGATCCGTGGGATACGCAGTCCGACATGTTCGCGGCGCTGATCGGGGCAATCATGGCGGTCGCGCTTCTGTCGAGTCTGCAGGATCGCCAGATACGTGTGCTGGAAGGTCGCGCGGATGAACAGGCGTGAGATGGTACGAACCGGCAGCAATCCTTTGCACGATCGGCCGGTTCACGGTCGTTCCGGCACTCGGTAGAGGAAAATCTGCGAAGACGTGAACCCGGTTACCTTGATCTTGTCGAGCGACTCGACGCTGACGGCCCTTTCCGCTTGCCACTGCGGAAACGGAAAGTCGTGGACGGCCACGCGCGTCCCGGGCTTCAGTTCGGCGCGCAGCTTTCTTTCCACCTGCCCCATCACGCTCGGCAGCAGGTAGACAGTGACCACCGTCGCTTCGCGCACGTCGGTCGCAAACAGATCCCGCTCGTAGAAATGGACGCGGTCACCGACGCCGGCCTTGATTGCATTCTGATTCGATAGCGCAACCATTTCCGGACTGATGTCGACACCGAATCCACCGCGTGCCCCGTATCGCGCCACGGCGGCAATAACGATCCTGCCGTCCCCCGATCCGAGGTCGACGACGAAATCGTCGCGGCCGACTCCCGCGAGCTCGAGGATCTCGTCGACGATCGACGTCGGGGTCGCGACGATGGGCCCGGCATTGCGTGGCGACGGCGGCGACTGCGCGTTCGCGATACCGGCGACGAACAGGACAACGGCGAGGACACACGCGCGGCGCGCGCGCGTGAGGCGCTTCCGCAACACCGCTGCGCGAACTGTCCCGACTTGGCCCTCCACGATGCGCGTTAACCGCGCAAGCCCCGTCGGCGCCGTTTCATGACGGACGCGACAGCGACTCCTGTCGTCTTTGTCGCCGCGGGACGGGACTGCGTCGAACTCACGGCACGCGATATACCCGCGCTTCAGCGCTTCTTCGACGCGAATCCCGAGTATTTCCATTCGGTCTCCGGTCACGCGCCGCGCCTGCAAGAAGCGCAAACGGAGTTCGACGAGCTTCCACCGTCCGGCATGTCGTTCAAAAAGAAGTGGCTGCTCGGCGTCGTCGATGACAAAGGGGAGATGCAGGCTATGGCCAACGTCCTGTCCGATTTTCTGGCTCCGCACGTCTTTCACATCGGCCTCTTCATTGTCGCATCCTCGCTGCACGGCACGGGCGTATCACGAGCGATCTACGACGAACTCGAGCGATGGATGATTTCGCTGGGGGCGCGCTGGGTGCGGCTTGGCGTGGTGAAGCGCAACGCGAAGGCCGAGCGCTTCTGGAGCCGGCTCGGGTACGAAGAGGTGCGCGAGCGTGCGGGGATCGAGATGGGTGAGCGCATCAATACGGTTCGCGTCATGGTCAAGGCGCTCTTCCCCGCCCTTCGCCTTGCGGATTACCTGGAACTGGTTCCGCGCGACCAATCCGGCGCGGAGTGAGCGGAAGATCCGGCTGCCGAGAACCCGCAACGGCGGGCGTCCAATCGTTTGGTCGATGCCTGGTTGCTTATAATGAATCGTCGGGCGCGCGCGCTTTCAGCGATACGGAGGAGGCATGATTCGAGGTATGCACGGCATGTTCTACTCGTCGCGCGCCGAGGAGCTGCGTGCGTTCTTCCGGGACAAGCTGGGTCTTCGCGGAACGGATGTCGGCGGAGGCTGGCTGATCTTCGACGCGCCCGCAGCCGACCTCGGTGTTCATCCGACGGAAGGGGGCAGCCCTCCATCGGGAACAGCCGATATCTCTTTCTACTGCGAGGACATCCGGAGCACCGTGAACGAACTGCGCGACCGCGGCGTTGTTTTTACCGGGGAGATCGAAGACCACGGCTACGGCTTCGTCACCCATTTCGACGTACCCGGAGACTTCAAGGTGCAGCTCTACCAGCCGAAATATGCCAAGTAGGTCGGCGCGGCTCCAGGGCAAATGGATCGAAGTCGACGATCGAATGCAGCACGGTTACGCGTATCGCGTGAGCGAGCCCGCGGGACGGAACTTCCATGCCGATTTCCGCCCGGACCTGACACCGAAGCAAATGCTCGCGCTCGGCGTCTTCGGGGGAAAGTACATGACGGACTGTTCCGCCGAGTATCCGGCGGACTGGTTCGAGAAGGCGCGACTCTGCCCGCAGCGCCACGATCCCTCGCTGAACCTCTTTGGCGTCAATGCGTCGCAACCGTTGTCCGTGTGGCGGACGAATGGGTGGATTCACGACGACGACCCGCGCGGGTGGTTCCAATGGTATTGCCGCTACTTTCTCGGCCGGCGATCAGGCGACGATGGCAGGCAGATTCGTCGCTGGCGCGCAATTCGCCGCCATGTCACGCAGATCGTGCGCAACTGCGAGCCGCGCGATCTGACCTGCCGCGGCAAGCAGCGCCAGGCAGTGCTGCACTGGGCATACGACGCACGGGCCCTTTGACCCCGCATGATGCTGATGCCCTCGTCGACACGCGACCGTCCTTGCATGCCGCGTTCCCCGCAATGATTTCGCCCGAGCACGCCAAGACCATGGCGGCGTACAACCGCTGGATGAACGAGAAGCTCTATGCACTCTGCGCAACGCTGACCGACATGGAGCGGAAGCACGATGCGGGTGCCTTTTTCAATTCGATCCACGGCACGCTCAATCATTTGCTGCTCGCCGATCGCGTGTGGCTCGGACGCTTCAATGGCGAGCCGTTCCCGGTGACCTCGCTCGATCAGGAGCTGTACGCCGATTTCGCCGTGCTGCGTCGGGAACGCGTTGCGACCGACGAAACGATCGAGCGGTGGGCAGCGTCGCTGTCCCAAGACGACCTGGCAGGCGAGCTTGCTTACACAACGCTCGTCAACCCGCAGCCCAAGCGATTGCCGATGTGGCTTGCGACCGTCCACTTCTTCAACCACCAGACGCATCACCGTGGTCAACTTACGACGCTGCTCAGTCAGCGGGGGCTGGAGCCGGGCGTGACGGACCTTCCGTGGCTCCCCAGCCTCGCCTCCGCCTAGGGCCCGATGCAACAACCATCCTCCCCGGCCAGCAAGGCAACACGGATCGCTGATTCCGATCCTCATGCGCATCTCGTCGCGCTCGGTGGTGAGCGCCTTGCCCACGTCAGCGGAACGCTCGCTGCACATTTGCGTCGGACCGAGAACCTGTTGCGAAGCTGGGGAAGCCGTCACGCACTTTGCGTGGCGGGTCTTTATCACGCGGTCTACGGAACCGCAGGCATCCGACCCAAGTTGCTCGACGTGTCGGAGCGCCGGTCGGTCGCCGAAGTGATCGGCGCCGAGGCGGAAGCGATCGCCTACCTGTACGGCGCGTGCGATCGTGCGCGATATCACCCGCGGATCGGCACCGCAATGCAGTGGTGTTTCGCCGATCGATTCACCGGGGCCGAATACCCGCTATCGGCCACATCGCTGCGCGATTTCTGCGAACTCACGGTGGCCAACGAAGTGGAGCTCGCAACGACGAGCGAACGTTTTCGGCAACGATACCGCAGCGAGCTCTGCGTGTTCTTCGACCGTATGCATGGTCTCATCAGCGATGCGGCGACGACTGCATACCGGCGCGCGCTTGGCCACGACGCCCAATGAGCCCGCGAATGAGTGCCGACCGCCCTTCGTCGAAACCTGGCGTGCCGCGTGACAACCCACCGATCGCAACGCGTGGACTCGCAACATCAGCCGGAGTTCAGCCCGCACGGCCGAGCCGCCTGCAAGGAGCGAACATGCTGCGAATGATTGCGCTTTCGTTGCTGCTATTTGCGACGGCGGTCCTCGCCGATTCGTCCTCCTACACGACGCACGAGCAAGCGCTACGCGGGACCGCTTCCAGCGATCCGAACGAACGGGCGGAAGCGCTCACGTGGATCGCCGGTCACGGCACGGGAGCGGACGCGCCGCTCCTCAAGAATCACCTGACGGACGACGACCCCAACGTTCGAAACGTCGCGGAACAGGGCCTTTGGCTGCTATGGAGCCGTTCGGGGGACGATGCGATCGATGCGCTCCTCGCGCGCGGCGTCGAGCAGATGAGCGGGGGCGATCTGGATCGGGCGATCGCCACTTTTTCGGAGGTCATCAAGCGCAAGCCCGACTTCGCCGAGGGTTGGAACAAGCGCGCCACCGCGCTCTTTCTCGCTGGAGAGTTTCGACGCTCGCTCGCAGATTGCGATGAAGTGATGAAGCGCAATCCCCTGCACTTCGGCGCACTTGCGGGGTATGGCCAGATCTATTTTCAACTCGAGCAGTACGAGCGTGCGATCGAATACTGGAAGCGTGCGCTCGAAGTGAACCCGAACATGTCCGGCGTGGAACTCGGCATACGCGCGACCGAGCGCCTGCTGGAGGAGCGCCGCAAGCGCGGCGCATGAAATGCCTTGGTAGGTATGCTGTTTCGACTTGCTGCCGACGCCCTGCTGCTGGTTCATTTCGGGTTCATCGCCTTCGTCATCCTGGGCGGCCTCCTCGTCCTGAGGCGCCGCTGGATCGCGTTCGTTCATGTGCCCGCCGTCGCATGGGCAACCCTCATCGTCGCATCCGGCCGCATATGCCCACTCACGTTTGTCGAGAACGCATTGCGCGCACGCGCGGGCGAATCGGGCTACAGCGAAAGCTTCATCGAGCACTACCTGCTGCACGTCATCTATCCGGCAGGCCTTACGCCGGCCGTGCAGCTCGCGCTGGCGATCGGCGTCCTGGCAATCAACGTCACGATCTACCTGCGCCTGTTGAAGTCGCGCAAAGGCGCGGCGCTCGGCAGTGCTTGATTCATTCCGCCGACCGCTGCTGCGGCGCATCGCAACGCGCCGCTTGCTGCTGGAGCCGCAGGTCGCCGGTCATGCCAGGGGAATGTTCGCGCTGCTGCAGGACCCGGCACTTTATCGCTACGAGAACGAGGCACCGCCCTCGCTCGAATGGCTCGAGGAACGATTCCGTCGTCTCGAGACGCGACGCGCCGCCGATGGAGATGAACAGTGGCTTAACTGGGTCGTGCGACTCCGCGACTCCTCGCTGATCGGCTTCGTGCAGGCGACGCTTCGGAAGGATCGCACCGCCGCCATCGCGTACGTGTTCGGAAGCCCGCACTGGAGCCACGGCTACGCAAGCGAAGCCGTATCGGCGATGCTCGACGAACTCGTTGCGTACTACGGCGCCGCAGGCTTTGCCGCCGTCTTGAAGCGCGACAATCTCCGTTCGGTGCGCCTGCTCGATCGTCTGGGCTTCGCCGCCTCTGCGGACAGCGCCAGTCTTCACAATCTGCTCCCTGATGAAATGCTGATGCGGCGTCCCGCGACGCGGATCTCCCTTGCGAACCCTTCGCCGCTCGCGGAAGTCGCGCCTGCGGCGGGTGACCTGCGCCATGGAGCGCCGGACCCCGATCCGGGATGACCCGCGTCGGTCTCATCTCGGATACGCATGGTCTGCTGCGGCCCGAGGCGCGGAGCGCGCTCATCGGCTGTGACCGAATCGTGCACGCAGGCGACATCGGCACGGCGGCGGTCCTCGACGAGCTCGCCGCACTCGCGCCCCTGAGCGCCGTACGGGGCAACAACGACGTCGGTGCCTGGGCCGAACACCTCCCCGAAACACTCTGCATAGAAGTGGAAGGGATCCTCATCCGGGTGTTGCACGACATTGCGGAGCTCGACGTCGCACGTGAAATCCTGCCGATTCGAATCGTTGTCTCCGGGCACTCGCACAAACCGCTGGTGCGCGACCGCGATGGCGTGCTGTACGTCAATCCCGGCAGCGCCGGCCCGCGCCGGTTTCGACTCCCTGTCACCGTGGCGCACCTCATAGTCGCACGCGGCGTCCCGACGGCCACGATTATCGAACTGCCACTCGCAGGACCGTCCGCAACCTCGGCCAAACGCATTCAGAGACGGCGACGCGTCGTGCGACAATGACTTGCGATCTCGCCCTACAGGCGCCCGCCATGGAAATCGACTGCATAGACCACGTCGTGTTGACCGTGCGCAGCATCGATGCGACGTGCGAGTTCTACACCACGGTTCTCGGCATGCGCGTCGTAACGTTCGCGCAAGGGCGCAAGGCGCTCGCGTTCGGACGGCACAAGTTCAATCTGCATGAGGCCGGACGCGAATTCGAGCCGAAAGCCGACCGCCCGACGCCGGGCTCGATCGACCTCTGCCTCATCACCGACACGCCAATCGATGCCGTCATCGAGCACCTTCGCCGATGCGATGTGACGATCATCGACGGACCCGTCGCGAGGACGGGCGCCACGGGACCGATTCGCTCGGTGTACTTCCGCGATCCCGACGCGAACCTGATCGAAGTGGCGAACTACGTCGCGCGGTAGGCCGCAAGCAATGATTGCGATTCGCGACATTGATCACCTTGTGCTGCGGGTTGTGAATGTGGAAGCGATGATCGCGTTCTATCGCGATGTGCTCGGTTGCACCGTCGATCGACGCCGCGATGGGATCGGTCTCGTGCAGCTCCGCGCCGGCCGATCGATGCTCGATCTCGTTCCGGTGGACGGCGAGCTCGGCCGCGCGGGAGGCGCTGCCCCCGGGCGCGAGGGGCGCAACCTAGACCACTTCTGTTTCCGACTGGAGTCCTTCGACGAAACGGCGATTCGGGAGGAGCTCGCGCGGGCAGGCGTGCCGACCGGTCCTGCCGCCACCCGCTATGGTGCAGAGGGCGACGGTCCATCGCTCTACGTCACTGACCCGGAAGGCAACGTCGTCGAGTTAAAGGGACCACCCATTGTGGATCGGGGGCCGCGATGAATGATGAATACCCCGTCGAAGGGGGCTGCACGTGCCGCCGCGTGCGATACCGAATGGTCACGAGCCCGCTCTTCGTTCATTGCTGCCATTGCCGCTGGTGCCAGCGGGAAACAGGCGCGTCCTTCGCGCTCAACGCATTGATCGAAGCGGATCGGGTGGAGATCCTGGCCGGGCAACCCGATGTCGTCGACACGCCCTCGAACAGCGGCCGCGGACAGAAAATCACGCGCTGTCCGAGCTGTCGCATTGCACTGTGGAGCAACTATGCGGGCGCCGGGGATGCATTGCGCTTCGTGCGCGTCGGTACGCTCGACAACCCTGATCGATTGCCGCCGGACATCCATATCTTCACGTCGACCAAGCAGCCGTGGCTCGTGCTGGCTCCAGGCACGCCCGCGGTATCCGAGTACTACGAGCGGGACCGCTACTGGCCGGCTGCGAGCCTGGAACGGCGACGCGCCCTTCTCGCGCGCATTGCCGCCGCAAACAAGCCGTAATCGCACCGTTGCGCTGGCGCTTCCTGCCGCCCGGCACAATCTTGTTGCGGGCGCCGAAACCTTTAGCAGAATCAGGTGACTAAGCGCCGGCCCCCCAACACCGACCTCGCTGCCAACCTTGAAAAAAACCACCTTTTGTCTCATTGCAGCCGTCGCATGGCTGTTTATTGCGCCGTTCAACGCGGCAGCGTTGGATGGCGCGAGCGACCCGGCGATGGACGCAGCGATCGCTCCATCCCAATGGGACGCCGCATTTAATGCCTTCGCTGCCGACGACGCCGCCCATCCTCGTCCAGCGGGCGGCGTGCTGTTCGTCGGGAGCTCGTCGATCCGACTCTGGAACGATCTCGAGGACCAGTTCAAGGACATGCCGGTGGTCATCAAGCGCGGTTTCGGCGGTTCGCAGCTTTCCGACTGCGTGAAGAACCTGAACCGCCTCGTCGTGCATTACCGTCCCCGCACCGTGCTCGTTTACGCCGGTGACAACGATCTCGCCGCCGGCGCCGCACCCGAGGAAGTTTTCCGCCGCTTCGTCGCTTTTGTCGCGGGCGTGCAACGCGAGCTGCCGGAGACCGACATCGATTACATCTCGATCAAGCCGAGTCCTGCGCGCATGGAGTTGCTGCCGCAGATTCGCAAAACCAACGCGCTCATCCGGGCGTACGCCGATGCCGAAGGCAAGGTCGACTTCATCGATGTGTACACCCCGATGCTCGACGCGTCAGGCAAGCCCCGTCCGGAGCTGTTCCGCGCCGATGCACTGCATCTGAATGCCGACGGTTACGCCCTCTGGAAGCGAGTCATCGCCGAGCACGTGCATTAACCTCAACGACGACGGGCCGAGGTCGCACGTAATCGGCGTTGAAGCGATCGCGAAGCAGCTTGCTGACCGCGAGTGAGCCACGCGCAATTGCATAGAGGGTCACCAGCGTTCCGACAAGCAGCGCGGCCTCGAGCAGGCTCGCATGTGGTTTCACCTCGTCCCCGTATGTCGCGAGCACCACGAGGCAGACCACGAGATGCGCGCAGAACACCGTCAACGACGCGCGGCCAAGCGTCGCAATCGACGAGCTTTCCGCCCACGCCGCGAGCACGCGGCGACCATGCACGACGATCACCGCCAGGACGGCGAAGTTCAGAAGCCGCAGCGGACCAAGGTGCCACTTGTCGAACAGCGCATTGAGCGCTGCGTCCGGACCGAACGGCACCTGGCCCGTCACGTGACGCCACACGAAGAACGTTGCCGCGAAAATTGTCGCTCCCCAAAGCGAAGCCCGCCACCAGGCGCTCACCGTCGTCACCGTGTCGCCGGCCGCGAGGCGCACCGCGCCCGCGCGCAAGCCGGCGAGCCAGAGCAGCTGCCAGGCGAGCCATGAAAACGCGCCGGTCTGCGCATAGGGAACGGGCCACTCGACGAGACGCGAGACGGACTGGTACAAGTGCGCTGCGCCGCCGACCTGCGCATAGAGCCAAAGCATTGCGCTCACGCACAACAGCGCGCCCCAGCCGTGGCGTGACCCGTATCCAAGAACCAGCGGCGACAGGAACAGGAACACCACGTACATGGGCAGGATGTCGAGCAGCGGCGGGTTGTACGCGAGCAGAAGGCCCGTGACTACGGCAGTGTGCGGCCGCGATGCATAGAAAGAGGCAAGATCGGTAACCGCGTGCGCGCCGCGCACCTCCGCGATCGGTACCAGCACGAGGAGCAGGAGCAGCAGAAGCGCGACGTGCGCCGCGTACACCTTCCCCGCCCGGCCCCACAGCGCGGTGCGCATTGTCGCGTATCCCCTGGTATTCGCGACATGCGAATAGACGGAGCCGACAAGATAGGCTGACAGGAAGACAAAGCCTTCGGCGGCGGAGACGAATCCGAACGGCTGCCCGACGTGCGCACTGAACCACGTGGGCAAGTGCGTCACCGTCATGAGCACCAGCATCAAGCCGCGGAGCCAATCGAGCTCCGTCTGGCGTTGCATGCGCGCTCGACCGACGGCTATTGTCCTGCTCGAAGGCTCGCTTGAAAGGTTGCGTGAGACGGCGGGCATCGGCGGAAGATAGGCCGGTGCCGAGAGAGGAACCGTCCGTCAATGGCTGAAAGACGGGTAAGACAGCAGGCTACCGTGCGCGTTCGCGCCCTTAGCGAGACGCTTACTCGGGCGTTCGCCTCGTCAGCGGAGTCGCTACTCCCGCGTTCGCGCCTTCAGCGGAGATAAGCGAGCAGCGGCGAGCCGCTCTGGCGCCGGATCAGCATCGATTCGGCGACGCGCATTTCACAGGGCTCCAGTGTTTGCAGCCATTCGATCTCACCGCCTGAGAGCGCCGCGACGGGCAGACCGTCGCGATAAAGAATCCGGTTATTCGCAAGGGATGTAATTCGAGCGCCGGGCAGCAGCGTTCCAACGAGGTTCAGCGGGTCTGCAGCACTCACTGCCACGAAGGTTCCCGTTTCCGGCGCGCGTCGAGTTTCGCGCAACGTTGCCACGGCCTCCGGCAATGCGAACTGCTCACCGGATACGCTTGCGACGAAGCGTCCGCCGCGGATGTCGCCACGCGCCTCCAGGCGCCGCAGCACGCGCGAAAGCTCCCGCCACGGGGGAAGCCACGCCGCCTCCCGCTGCAGGATTTTCCATGAGATGACCCCGTAGCGCCGCAGCAGCGCGTATGCGACATGCTCGACGGTTTCGGCGTCCCGCGCGCCTTCGTCCACCGTCCACGCTGCGCCTGCCTTCGGCATGCTCGCAACCGGTACGCGCCGTGTCAGGACCCACCGCCCGGCGTCCTCCACGCCCGGCAATGAGCCGCGACGATCGCGCCTGCCCGCGGCGATGCGCTTGCGCTTCTGCGCGGGTGTCAGCAACGCGCGCAGTCCGGCGAAGCTGTCCGACGTGACGCGACCGAGCGCAACGAGTTCCGCAAGCGCATTCTCCACCTGCGTGCGCAAGAGCCGCGTGCCTTCGACGATTTCGTCGTGGAACGAAGCGCCGTGCGCCTGCAGGAAGTCGACCACCGCTTGCGCGCGCGAGCTGGGGTGATCCACCGTTGCGGGCGAAGGCGCGGCGCGCGCCCACAACGCCGCCGTTCGACGCGGCAGGAGCGTGACCGGCGTCGTTCGGATTACGTTGGCGGCGCCGGCGCCGCTTCCCGCAGGTGGCGTCAGCCGGGTCCAGACTGCGCGTCCCGACAGGCAGAGATCGTCGAGCCAGGTGAAGTCGTAGTTCTCGAGGCGCGCGGGCAGGATCTCGGCCTCCCATGACGCGGCGGGTGCTTCGAAGCCCTGCAATTGCGCGACGATCGCGTCGAGCGCATCCGGTCCCTGACGCTGCTCCCCGGGCGTCACGTGCTGCCAGCGGAAGAGGAAGCGGATGAAGTCCTGGGTGGAGACCGGCTCGATTTCCTGCCGTAGCCGGTTGACCGTGTAGCGATGAATTCGTGCAAGCAACGTGCGATCGCACCACTCGATGCCCGCGCGCGACGTGTACGTCCCCGCCATTGCGACGCCTTCCGTCGCGAGAGTTGCAAGCGCCTGCTCGATGTCGCGTTCGGATATCGCGAGCGATTCGGCAAGATCGGCAGCGGTCGTGGGGCCGATTCCCTGTAAGCGACTTCGAACCACTTCGACGAGCGCTTCTTCGAGCGACCAGGCGCGCGCCGCGAATTCGGACGGCGCCGCAATGGCTGGGGTGCGGAGCGCGCCCGGGTGGAGCACATCGAATTGCGGGAGCCGCTCGGCGGCGACCCACACGTCGTGTCGCGGTGCAACGTTTTGATGTTCGACTTCGGTCGAATTCGACAACGTCAGGCGGGTCGCGCGCCGGCCACCTGCGAGCGCAGCGAGCAGTGCGGGCCAATCGGCATTCGCAGCGGCTTCGTCGTGCGTGAGAAACGCGAGACCCAGCAACGCGTCGTGCAGCTCGTCGGCAGTGACCGCATCCGGCCATGCCTCCTTGCGGACGCGCTCGATCGCAGCGGCGTCGAGCCGTCCGAGATCGCCTGGTGTCGAATCCTCCGCCCAGCGGCGCCCGAGTACGGCCTGCGTACGCCGCTCCTCGAGGGGAGCGTCATCGAGATAGGCGTAAGGTCGGGCGTTCAGGATCTCCATTGCGAGCGGTGACGGCGCGGGCAGGTCGCGTGCGACGACTTTCACTTCTCCGCGCTCGATCCGCGCCAGCAATCGTTCGAGACCCTCGACGTCCATCGCTTCGTGCAGGCAATCGTCGATCGCCTGGCGCACGAGCGGATGCTCGGGGATCGTGCGCCCGCCGACGATGTTCTCGGCGCACGCGAGCTGGTCGGGGAACACGGCGGCCATCAGATCTTCCGCGCGCATGCGTTGCAACGGCGCCGGAACCTTCTTTCCGCCGCGGAAACGCGGCAGCGCGAGCGACGTGCCCGCTATCCAGCGCCAGCGGGCGGCGAACATCGGCGCCGTGATCATCGCCTGGACGAGCAGTGGCCGCACCGTCCTCGAATTCAGGTAACGCGGAACGTCGTGAAGCGGAAAGCTGTGACTCGTCGAGAGCGACAGGACGATTGCATCCTCAGTCGCCGCCGCCTGCAGCTCGAAATTGAACTTGACGCAGAAGCGCTTTCGCAGCGCGAGACCCCAAGCGCGATTCACGCGACTGCCGAACGGCGCGTGGATGACGAGCTGCATGCCGCCCGATTCATCGAAGAAGCGCTCCAGCACGATCGTGTCTTGCGTCGGGAGCGCGCCGAGTGCTCCGCGCGCACCCGCGAGGTAGTCGACGAGTTGCTCGCCCGCATCCCGCCCGATGCCTTGCCGCTCGAGTGTTGCGATCGCGTGCTGCTTGTCGACGCCGTTCTCCGCACTGCCTGACGACGAGCTCGAGTCGAAGAGCGTCGTGCGAAGCCTTGACACTGCATGGGAAAGCTCGTCACTGCGGGCGGGCGCTTCGCCAAGCCAGAATGGAATATTGGGTGCCTGGCCCTGGGCGTCTTCGACCCGAACGCGCCCTGCTTCGATCCTGCGGATCCGATAGGAGGTGTTCCCGAGCTGAAAGACGTCTCCGGCGAGACTCTCGACCGCGAAGTCCTCATTGACGGTGCCGACGAGCTGACCGGCGGGCTCGAGCACCACGTCGTAGTCCGCCGTATCGGGAATCGCTCCGCCTGAGGTGAGCGCCGTCAAGCGCGCACCGCGGCGTCCGCGCAGCACGCCGTTCACCGCGTCGCGATGCAAATACGCGCCACGATGCCCTTGTCGTGTCGTGAAGCCGTCGGCGAGCGTCCGCACGACGTCGAGATAGTCGCCATGGCGCAGGTTCGCGTATGGCGATGCGCGGGTCAGTTCTGCGTAGAGCGCATCCTCGCTCCACTCGCGCGCCGCGACTTCCGCGACGATCTGCTGCGCGAGCACGTCGAGTGGAGCTGTGGGAATGGTGACACGGTCGAGCTCGCCCTGCGCCACCGATTGCAGCAACGCCGTGCATTCCACCAGTTCGTCGCGCGACAATGGAAACAATCGCGCCTTCGGCACGCCGCCCACCGTGTGGCCGGCCCGTCCCGCACGCTGCAGAAAGGTCGCGATCCGCCGGGGACTGCCGATCTGGCACACGAGCTCGACGTCACCGATGTCGATGCCGAGCTCGAGCGACGCGGTGGCGACGAGCGCCTTCAATTCGCCGTTCTTCAGTCGCTGCTCCGCGGCAAGACGCAGCTCCTTGGCCATGCTGCCGTGATGCGACATCACGTGCGCGGCACCGAGCAGCTCCGACAGGTGACGCGTGACACGCTCGGCCAGGCGCCGCGTATTGACGAACACGAGCGTCGTCCGATGCTGCCCGATCAAGTCGGCGAGCCGCGCGTATACCTGCAACCACACTTCGTTGGACATCACCGCCTCGAGCGGCGACGCCGGGACCTCGAGCGCGAGTTCGCGTTGCTGGCGATGCCCGATGTCGATGATTTCACACGGCGCGAACGGTTGCGTGCCCACCAGGTAGCGCGCGACTTCCTCGATCGGCTTCTGGGTTGCCGAAAGGCCGACGCGCACGAGCGGGCGGCCTGCCAGCGCTTCGAGCCGCGCGAGCGACAGAGCCAGATGGCTGCCGCGCTTGTTCGAGGCAAGCGCATGGATCTCGTCCACGATCACCGTACGCGTGGTCGCGAGCATCGTGCGGCCGGATTG
>JBKPOL010000181.1:0-19339 GCA_046733075.1 Pseudomonadota bacterium
GTGAGCCGCGAGTTGGTCATGTGCGTCTGCACGACGCTCGCGCCGTCGAACGTCGGACCGGCGCCCGCACCGCCGGCGATCGTCTCGTAATACTGGTACGTCGCATTGCCGAACGTGAAGTTGT
Organism: Pseudomonadota bacterium; assembly: GCA_046733075.1. Classification (GTDB taxonomy): domain Bacteria; phylum Pseudomonadota; class Gammaproteobacteria; order Burkholderiales; family Casimicrobiaceae; genus VBCG01. The sequence continues at coordinate 125 of JBKPOL010000181.1, forward strand.
TCATTGTCCCCTGCGACGCCGCCAGCACGCCGAGCGCACCGTACAGCGCATCGGTCACCGTCTGCGACGTCTCGACATTGCCGGCCACGACGGCCGCGGGATAGCGGGGCTGAAGCATCGAGCCGTCGGGGATGATGATCGTCAACGGCTTCAGGCAGCCGGCGTTCATCGGGATCTCGTCATCGACGAGCGTGCGGAACACGTATAGCACCGCCGCCTTGCACACCGCCGAAGGGGCGTTGAAATTCGTCGGCTGCTGCGCGCTCGTGCCGGTGAAGTCGATCGTTGCCGACCGCGACGCCCGATCGACCGTGATCGCCACGCGAATCACCGCCCCGCTATCCATGGCGTATTCGAAGGCGCCGTCCGACAGCGCGCCAATGACACGGCGGACGGCCTCCTCCGCGTTGTCCTGCACGTGCCGCATGTAGGCGCGCACGACCGGCAGACCGAAATGCTCGACCATCTTCTCGAGCTCTTCGCTGCCCTTCGCGCATGCGGCGACCTGCGCGCGCAGGTCCGCGAGGTTCTGCTCCACGTTGCGCGCGGGAAAGCGCCCGGACAGCAGAATCACGCGTAGCTCGCTTTCCAGGAACCGACCTACCGCGACCAGCTGAACATTGTCGAGCAGCACGCCTTCCTCATCGACGTGCGTCGACGCCGGCGGCATCGATCCCGGCGTGATGCCGCCGATGTCTGCGTGATGTCCGCGTGAGGCAACGTAGAACTGCGGCGCGGCCGACGATCCGGCCTTGGCCGACTGATCATCGCCGTGCGAAAGGAAAACCGGCGCGATCACCGTCACGTCGGGCAGGTGCGTGCCGCCGTTGTACGGGGCGTTCAGCACGTAAACGTCACCCGGCTGCATCGTCCCCGCGCGGCGCTCGATGATTGTCTTGACGCTCTCTCCCATCGATCCCAGGTGCACGGGCATGTGCGGCGCGTTCGCGATCAGGTTGCCTTCCGCGTCGAAGAGCGCGCAGGAGAAGTCGAGGCGTTCCTTGATGTTGACCGAGTACGACGTGTTCGCGAGCGTGACGCCCATCTGCTCGGCGATCGCCATGAACAGGTTGTTGAAGACCTCGAGCAGCACCGGATCGGCCTTCGTGCCGATCGCATGCGCGCGCGCAAGCGGCACGAGGCGCTCGAGCACGAGGTGATCGCGCGGCGTGAGCGTGGCCCGCCAGCCGAGCTCGATCACCGTCGTCGCGTTCGGCTCACGGATGATCGCCGGTCCGTCGAGCGCGTCGCCCGGGCGCAGGTCCTCGCGTGCATAGACCGGGGCGTCGCGCCACTCGCCATGCGCGTACATCCGGTTGACGCGTAACGCCGCAAGCGCCCGGGCGCGCGGCGAAAAGGAGACTTCCGTGTCGCTCGCATCCTGGGCCTTGCCGATGGCCTCGACGGCGATCGCTTCGACGACGAGCGCCTTCCCCGGCATCAGAAATCCGTAGTGCTGGCGATAGCGCCGCTCGAATTCAGCGACCACGTCCGCGACGGAGGCGGCGGCCGGAATCGCCAGCGTCGTGTCGGTGCCTTCGTACTTGAGGTGGAGCGTGCGGTCGCACCGAATGCGCGAAGGCGCGATGCCCTGCTCCACGATGTCGCGCGCCGCCGCCTTCTCGAGCGAGGCGAAGTGCTCGATGCATTCCGCAAGCGTCGCTTGCGTGAGCTCCGCTTCGACCGCCTGCTGACGCAACGCACGCACGTCCGCAAGCCCCATGCCGTACGCCGAGAGCACGCCGGCGAGCGGATGGATGAAGACGCGCCGCATGCCGAGCGCATCGGCGACGCGACACGCGTGCTGTCCGCCCGCACCGCCGAACGAGCAGAGCGTGTAAGCCGTGACGTCATAGCCCCGCTGCACGGAAATGTGCTTGATCGCGTTCGCCATGTTCTCGACTGCGATGTCGAGGAAGCCGTCCGCGATCTGTTCGGCCGTGCGAGCAACGCCCGTGTCGCGCGCGACAGCGACGGCAAGCGCGGCGAATTTCTTGCGCACGATGGTCGCATCGAGGGGCTGGTCGCCGCGCGGCCCGAATACCCTGGGAAAGAGTTCCGGATCGAGCTTGCCGATCATCACGTTGCAGTCGGTTACCGTGAGTGGCCCGCCGCGGCGATACGACGCGGGACCGGGGTTCGCCCCCGCCGACTGCGGACCCACCCGCAAGCGGGCCCCGTCGAACGTGCAGATCGAGCCGCCACCCGCGGCAACCGTGTGAATGCGCATCATCGGCGCACGCAACCGCACGCCGGCGACTTCGGTGACGAACGCGCGCTCGTACTCGCCCGCCCAGTGCGTCACATCGGTCGACGTGCCCCCCATGTCGAACGCGATGATCCGATCGAAGCCAGCAAGCCTCGACACCTCGACTGCACCGACGATGCCTCCGGCGGGTCCCGACAGGATCGCGTCCTTGCCCTGGAACCGGTGCGCGTCGGTCAGTCCGCCCGACGACTGCATGAATTGCAACCGGATATCCCGGTCGGGCTCCCCATCGCCGGCCAGATCGCGCTCGACCTGGTCGACATAGCGGCGGAGGATCGGCGACAGGTACGCATCGACCACCGTCGTATCGCCGCGCGACACGAGCTTCATCAGCGGACTCACTGCGTGCGACACGGACACCTGCGTAAAACCGACCGACTGGGCCAGGTGCGCGATCGCGCGCTCGTGCTCGGGATAGCGGTAGCCATGCATCAGCACGATGGCCACCGCGCGGATTCCGTCCGCGAACGCTTTGCGCAGCGCCGGCTCGAGCGACCCGACCTCGAGCGGTCGCACGATGTCGCCGCGCGCGCCCACGCGCTCGTCGACCTCGATGACGCGCTCGTACAGCAGCGCAGGCAACTCGATCCTGCGCACGAAAAGCTGCGGACGGTTCTGATAGCCGATGCGAAGCGCATCGGCGAAGCCCCGCGTGACGACGAGCGCCGTACGTTCGCCGTTACGCTCGAGCAGCGCGTTCGTCGCCACCGTCGTTCCCATCTTGACGGCCGAGATCGCCGCGCGAGGGATCGGGTCGTTGGCGTCGAGGCCGAGAATGTCCCGAATGCCCTGGACCGCGGCGTCGCGATAACGCTCGGGATTGTCGGACAGGAGCTTGTGCGTCAGAAGCACGCCGTCCGGGCGGCGTGCCACGATGTCCGTGAACGTTCCGCCCCGATCGATCCAGAATTGCATACGGGAATTATCACCCGATGCCCCGCATGGCTGATAATGTCGCCGCCATAAGCTCGTGCCCGCCGAATGGAGACCGCATGCAACGGATAGCCGCCGCCCTCGTGATCGCCCTGACGTTCGCGCTGCCCGCACTCGCGCAGACGAAGTGGGACCTGCCGACCGCTTACCCTGCGAACAACTTCCACACGGAGAACCTGCAGCAGTTCGCAAACGACGTCGACAAGGCAAGCGGCGGCAAGCTCAAGATCCAGCTTCACCCCAACGCCTCGCTCTTCAAGGCACCGGAGATCAAGCGCGCCGTGCAGGGTGGCCAGGCGCAGGCCGGCGAGATCCTGCTCGTGAACTTCGAGAACGAGGATCCGCTGTTCGGCATCGACGGCGTCCCGTTCCTCGCGACGTCGTACGACGAGGCGCTCAAGCTTTACAAGGCGGAGCGCAAGGCGCTCGACGACAAGCTCGCGAAGCAGGGGATGATGCTGCTGTACGCCGTGCCGTGGCCTCCGCAGGGTATCTATACGAACCGACCGTTGAACAGCGCCGCGGACATGAAGGGCCTGAAGTGGCGCGCATACAGTCCCGCGACCTCGAAGATCGCGGAGCTCGTCGGCGCACAACCCGTCACCGTACAGGCCGCCGAAGTGTCGCAGGCCCTCGCAACCGGCGTCATCGACTCGTACATGTCATCGGGTGCGACCGGTTTCGATTCGAAGACGTACGAGCAGCTGAAGCGCTTCTACGACACGCAGGCCTGGCTGCCCAAGAACGCGGTGATCGCCAATCGCGCGGCTTTCGAAGCCCTCGACAAGCCGACGCAAACGGCCCTGCTGAAGGCGGCAGCCGACGCCGAGACACGTGGGTGGAAGGTGTCGGCGGAAAAGACGAGCTGGTATCTCGACCAGTTGAAACAGAAGGGCATGACGATCGAGAAGCCGAGCGAGCAGCTCACGGCCGACATGCGCAAGGTCGGCAATGTCATGCTTGCCGAATGGCTCCGCAAGTCCGGCGCCGACGGCAAGAAGATCATCGACCAGTACCGCGTGCTGCAATGACCGCACGGGCCTGACGAGAGCGGCCCGCGACCATGCGACGGCTACTCGATCTGCTTTATGACGCCGCCGCCTACCTGGCGGCGTTTTTTATGATCGGAACGCTTGCGATGGTCGCTCTCGGCATCGTCGCCCGCCTCGGCAACTGGTTCATCGCCGGCACCGATTCATACGCGGGCTACTGCATGGCAGCGTGCGGCTTTCTTGCGCTTGCCCACACGCTGAAGCGCAACGAACACATCCGTGTGACGCTCGTGCTCGAGCATGCAGGACCGCGGGCCCGTCGGGCGCTGGAGCTCTGGGCGCTCGCCGCCGCCACGCTGCTCGCGGCGGCCTTCGCCTGGTACAGCGTGCGGCTCACGTTCCAGTCGTGGCAGTTCAACGACATCTCGACCGGCAACGACGCGACGCCGCTGTGGATCCCGCAACTGGCCATGGCGGTCGGGACGCTGGTGCTGCTCGTCGCACTGGTCGACGAGCTCGTGCTCGAATGGCGCGGCCAGCGCAAGCGAATCGTGCCGGCGGAAGCACTCCACAATGAATGACGCGCTCGTCACGACGCTGTTGGTCGTCGCGCTGTTCGCGCTGCTCGGCAGCGGCGTGTGGATCGGCCTCGCGCTGGCCGGCGTCGCATGGATCGGCATGACGCTCTTCTCGTCGCGGCCCGCAGGGGACGCGATGGCGGTGACGATCTGGGGAACGGCGTCGTCATGGACACTCACGGCGCTGCCGCTCTTCGTATGGATGGGCGAGATCCTGTTCCGAACGCGGCTGTCGGAAGACATGTTCAAGGGACTCGCGCCGTGGCTCGAGCGCGTGCCAGGGCGACTGCTGCACACGAACATCATCGGCTGCACGATTTTCGCCGCGGTGTCGGGCTCATCGTCGGCGACGTGCGCGACGATCGGCAAGATGACGCTGCCCGAGCTCAAGCTGCGCGGGTATCCCGACGCAATCACGATCGGCACGCTGGCCGGGGCCGGCACGCTCGGCCTGCTGATCCCGCCGTCGATCATCATGATCGTGTACGGCGTGTCCGCGAACGTCTCGATCGCGAAGCTTTTCATCGCGGGCGTCATCCCCGGGATCATGCTGGCGCTGCTGTTCTCCGGCTACATCGTCGCGTGGTCGCTCGCGTATCCCGAACGCATTCCCGCGGCGACCGAGCGGACGACATTGCTGCAGAAGCTCCATGCGTCGCGCCACCTGATCCCGGTCATGCTTCTGATCGCCGTCGTGCTGGGATCGATCTACGCCGGCGTCGCCACCGCCACGGAAGCCGCAGCGTTCGGCGTCATCGGCTCGCTCGTGATCTCGGCCGCGCAGCGTTCCCTCAATTGGCAGACCTTTCGCGAGAGCCTGCTCGGGGCGACCCGGCTGTACTGCATGATCGCGCTGATTCTCGCGGGCGCGGCGTTCCTCACGCTCGCGATGGGTTACATCGGGCTTCCGCGGGAACTGGCGGAATGGATTGCAACGCTGGGCCTTTCGCCGTTCGGGCTCATCATCGTGCTGGCGCTCTTCTACATTGTGCTCGGTTGCTTCCTCGACGGCATCTCCATGGTGGTATTGACGATGGGCGTCATCCTGCCCACGGTGGAGAAGGCCGGGATCGATCTGATCTGGTTCGGCATCTTCATCGTGCTCGTGGTTGAGATGGCGCAGATCACCCCGCCCGTCGGCTTCAACCTGTTCATGTTGCAAGGGATGACGGGACGGCAGATCACATGGATCGCACGCCACACACTACCGATGTTCTTCCTCATGTGCGCCGCGGTGCTCGCGATCTGGTTCTTCCCGTCGCTCGTCACGCTGCTGCCTCAGCAGATGAAGATGTGAGCGGGCAGCCCGACGCCCGCGCGCTGATCGACGCGTTCTGCGACCAGCTCTGGTTGCAGGACGGCCTGGCCGCCGCGTCGCTTGCGAGCTACCGGCGTGACCTGACGGGCTTCGCCGTGTGGCTCGAGCAACGGGACCTGACGCTCCTCGACGTGCAGCGTGCGCATTGCGATGCCTGGCTCGCCGACCAATTCGCGTCGAAGGCGAAGGCGTCGTCTGTCGCGCGGCGCTTGTCCGCGCTCCGCCGCTTCTATCGGTTGCACGTGGCGCAGGGAACGCTCGCGGTGGACCCGACACTTCGCGTACGCGCGCCGAAGAAGCCGCGCCGGCTCCCCAAGCACCTGTCGGAAGCGCAGGTCGAGGCACTTCTTGCGACGCCCGACGTGCGCACGCCGCTCGGCCTGCGTGACCGTGCGATGCTCGAGACGTTGTACGCGACCGGGCTGCGCGTCTCGGAACTGACGGGCCTGCGCCGGTCCCAGGTCGCACACGACGCAGGAGTCGTCCGCGTCATCGGCAAGGGCAGCAAGGAACGCCTCGTGCCAATGGGCGACGAGGCGGTTGCATGGATGACGCGCTACCTGCAGGAGGTTCGGCCGGAGCTCGCCGGCCCGAGCAAGCGCGACGAGGTCTTCCTCACGCAGCGACGTGGCCCGCTGACGCGACAGGCGTTCTGGGCGCTCGTCAAGCGCTACGCGACGCGCGCCGGCATTGCGCGCTCGGCGCTGTCGCCGCACGTGCTGCGGCACGCTTTCGCGACGCACCTGTTGAACCATGGCGCGGACTTGCGCGTCGTACAACTGCTGCTCGGCCACGCCGACATCACGACGACGACGATTTATACCCATGTGGCGCGCGAGCGCCTGAAGCAGCTGCATGCCGCGCACCATCCGCGCGGGTAATTCGGGTCGGAGCTGTATTTCGCGACACGCGACAGCACGGCGCGCTGTCCTACGACGGAATACTGCGACTGATGATGTCCGACGCGCCTCGACGCATCGATGATTGACCAACCGTCCACCCTCATTCCCGACGCACCTGAGGGCGCGGCCGTACGCGGCGCCTATCTGGCGGACGAACGCAGCACGCTCGTGGCGCTCGCGTCGCAGGCGGCACAGGACGACGACACAAGCCGCGCGGTGACCGCACAGGCGCGTGCCTGGGTCGAAGCCGTTCGCGGCGAGCGCCAGCACGGGGGGATCGAATCGTTCCTGCAGCAATACGACCTGTCGACGCCGGAGGGCGTACTGCTGATGTGCGTCGCCGAGGCGCTGCTGCGCATTCCGGACACCGCAACGGCGGATGCGCTGATCCGCGACAAGCTGTCGCGCGGCGACTGGGACCGCTATCTCGGCGGGTCCGATTCGCTACTCGTCAATGCGTCGACCTGGGGGCTGATGCTGACGGGCAAGCTGACGCGCATCGACCGCGACGACGCGCGCGACCCTCGAGCCTGGTATCAGCGCTTCGTCGCGCGCGCCGGCGAACCCGTCGTGCGCCTCGCCGTGCGCCAGGCAATGAAGGTGATGGCAGAGCAATTCGTGCTCGGCCGCACGATCGCCGAAGCGGTCGAGCGCGCCCGGACGCCGGAGCACGCCGGGTACCGGCACTCATACGACATGCTGGGCGAGGCCGCGCTCACGGCCACCGATGCCGACCGCTACCTGGTCTCTTATCGCGAGGCGATTGCGTGCATCGGCGACAGCGCCGATACCGCCGAGCCATCGGTGTTCGCGCGGCCCTCGATCTCGGTCAAGCTGTCGGCGTTGCATCCGCGTTTCGAGTACGCGCAGCGCGTTCGCGTTTTCGGCGAACTGGTCCCCGACGTGATCTCACTCGCGCGCGAGGCGCGCGCACGCGGGATCGGAATGACGATCGACGCGGAGGAGTCGGATCGCCTCGAGCTGTCGCTCGAACTTTTCGCTCGGGTGCGCGAAGACCCCGAGCTCGAGGGCTGGCACGGCCTCGGCCTTGCAGTACAGGCGTATCAGAAGCGCGCGCGCGCCGTCGTCGGCTACGTCGTCGCGCTCGCCGAGCGACTGCAGGTCCGCATTCCGGTTCGCCTCGTCAAGGGCGCCTACTGGGACACCGAGATCAAGCGCGCACAGGTGCAGGGGCTTGCGGGTTATCCGGTCTTCACCCGCAAGGCGCATACCGACATTTCGTATCTGGCGTGCGCACAGGCCTTGCTCGATGCGCGCGCGCGCATCTATCCGATGTTCGCGACGCACAATGCGCACACGATAGCGTCGGTCAGCGCGCGTGCGGCGACCCTTGGCGTGCGCGAGTACGAGTTCCAGCGGCTGCACGGGATGGGCGATGCGCTGTACCGGCACGTGCTTGCCGGCAGCACGAGCGGACACGCTCCCTGCCGTGTCTATGCGCCGGTTGGCGGGCATCGCGATCTGCTGCCGTATCTGGTGCGTCGCCTGCTCGAGAACGGCGCGAACACGTCGTTCGTGCATCGCATCGGCGATCCGCAAGTGGCCATCGAGGATCTCGTTGCCGATCCGCTTGCACGCGCACGCTCCTGGGACTTCGCGCCCGCGGCCCGCATTCCGCTGCCGTCGGACATTTTCGCGCCCCAGCGCCGCAATTCGATCGGCGTATCGCTTGCCGATCAAGCGGCGATGGCGCTGCTCGATCACGCCTACAGCGAGAGCGCGGGTCGGCAGTGGACGGCGGGGCCCATCGCTCGCGGTGCGGCCGCTTCGGGCAGCCACCGCGAGGTGTTCGAGCCCGCGGATACCACATCGAAGATCGGAACTGTGCTCGACGCCGAGTGGGGCACGGTAGATCGCGCCCTCGACGCGCTGGTCGCGGCCCAGCCAGCCTGGGACGCGCGGCCTGCTGGCGAACGCGCAGCGGTTCTCGACCGCGTGGCCGATCTGCTTGAGGCCGACCGACCGGAATGGGTCGCGCTACTCGGACGAGAAGCAGGCAAGACACGCGCAGCCGCGATCGCGGAGGTGCGCGAGGCCGCGGACTTTTGCCGTTATTACGCGGCGGAGGCTCGCGCCCGGTTCGCGACGCCGCTCGTGTTGCCGTCGCCAACCGGCGAGGCCAACACGCTAGCACTGCACGGCCGCGGCGTGTTCGCCTGCATCTCACCATGGAATTTCCCGCTCGCCATCTTCACCGGACAAATCGCCGCTGCGCTGGCCGCGGGCAATGCAGTGCTCGCGAAGCCGGCCGAGCAGACGACCCTCATTGCCTCGCATGCGATTCGCACGATGCTCTCGGCGGGCGTCCCCGACGTCCTCGCGTTGATGCCGGGCCCGGGCGAGACGGTCGGCGCGCGGCTCGTCGCCGATCCGCGGGTCGCGGGCGTGGCGTTCACCGGATCGACGGTCGTCGGGAGCGCGATCGCGCAGGCGCTCGCGGCCCGTGCACCGATCGTGCCGCTGATCGCCGAAACCGGCGGCCAGAACGCGATGGTCGTCGACAGCTCGGCGCTTGCCGAGCAGGTGGTGATGGATATCGTGCAATCCGCGTTCGACAGTGCGGGGCAGCGGTGCTCGGCGCTTCGCCTACTGTGCCTGCAGGAAGAGATCGCGCCGCGCGTGCTCGATCTCCTCGCCGGCGCGATGGACGAACTCGTGATCGGCGATCCCGGCGATCTCGCCACGGACGTCGGCCCGGTGATTGACGCAACGGCGCGCGGGGCGCTGGAAGATCACGTTGCGACGATGCAGGTGGCGGGCCTCGTCCGCCACCGGGTCGTGCTACCGCGCGCGTGCTCCAGAGGAATCTTCGTCGCACCGACGCTCATCGTGCTCGATCGGATCGATCGGCTCGCGCGCGAGATCTTCGGTCCCGTCGTGCACGTCGTCACCTGGCGCGCCGACGCACTTGACGCACTGATCGACAGCGTCAATGCATTCGGCTATGGCCTGACGCTCGGCATCCACAGCCGCGTCGACGCGACGATCGAGCGCATCGTCGCGCGGGCACGCGTGGGCAACGTTTACGTGAATCGCAACATGATCGGCGCGGTCGTCGGCATGCAGCCGTTTGGCGGCGAAGGTCTGTCGGGCACGGGACCGAAGGCCGGCGGGCCGAACTATCTGCCGCGCTTTGCGGTGGAGCGCACGCTCTCCGTCAATACCGCTGCGGCGGGCGGCAATGCAGCCCTGCTCGCGGAAGGCGAGCTGTAGCGGGTGCCACGTCAACGCAGCGCGCGCAGCTGGCGCAGCTCCTGCTCGAGCGCTTCGATCCGCTCCCGGAAGCGCAGCATGATCGCGACGGCATGCGCATCCTCCAGCGCGAAGTCGTCGCGCAGGCGCCTCGCCGTGCGGGCCGTGACGATGCAGCGCGCGCTGAACATCCACGTCGTCGCCCGCACGTCGCGCGGCGCGAGCGCGCCGCAATCGACGAGCATCTGCAGTTCCGGCTCGCTCAAGCCGGATTGCTCGGCGAGCTGCGCAATCGAGATCGCGCCCGTTTCATCCAGCACGAGCGCGGCAGTCGTCTCCACGATCACGCTTTTCCTCCTTCGTCCGTCACGACATGTGCGCGCGCGGATTGAACGTCGATGCGTCCTTCAGTTGACCGTACAACGCCTGCTGCCGTTCATCGACGACGGTCGGCACGACGATCTGCGCCACGGCATAGAGATGACCCGCGGACCCGTCCGGGCGCGAGACGCCGCGGCCGGACAGCCGCAGCTTCTGGCCGGCGTGCGTGCCTGCCGGCACCTTCAGCGAAATTCTTCCCGACGGCGTCGGCAACTCGACCGTCGCACCGAGCACCGCTTCCCAGGGGGCGAGCGGCAGGTCCATGTACAGGTCGAGGCCATCCGCGCGGTAGAGCGGATGCGCTTCGACCTGAATGTCCAGGTAAAGATCGCCATCGCGTCCGCCGTTAACGCCCTTGCCGCCCTTACCCGGCACGCGCAGCTTCTGGCCATCGGTCACGCCCTTGGGAATGCGGACCTTGATCTTGCGCGGCGACCGGCGAAGGGTTCCGCTCGCGTCGGGCTCGGTGACCGTCATGTCGAACTCGATCTCCGTGCCGGTGAACGCCTGGTCGAACGTGAGGCGCACGGCGGCTTCGAAGTCCTGTCCGGGATGCGGCATATTGCGCGCGCGACGTCCGCCGCCCGCGCGACCGGTCAGGTTCGCGAACAGGTCGGCAAGGTCGACATCGTCGAATGAGAATTGCCCGTCTCCAAACGATTGTCCCCAGTCGGGCGGCGGGCGGATCTCTTCGCCCGGCGCGTGGCGTCCCAGTTGATCGTACGCGGCCCGCTTCTCTGGATCCTTCAGCGTCTCGTACGCCTCCGACACTTCCTTGAATCGCTCTTCGGCGTTCTTTTCCTTCGAGACGTCGGGATGGTACTTGCGCGCGAGCTTGCGGTAGGCGGCTTTGATCTGGTCGGCGGTCGCCGACCGCTCGACACCGAGCGCAGCGTAGTAATCCTTGTATTTCACTCGAGTTTGATTTCGCCGTCGAATGTGACGTCGATGTTCAGTCCCTTCACGACGAGCGTCATCCGCGCGGGAAACCGCTCGTTGCCGGCGATGATGCCATCGGCGATCGCCTGCCCTACGGCGCGTTCGATCTCGCGCTGCGAGCCGATTCCAACGACCTTCAGGAACTTGCGGATACTGACGTTGAACGTCTCTTCATCCATGATCACCGGTCTCCAACAGGTTGATGCCTATTCAACCGCGTTCAACCCCGTGCTCGACGAAGCGCGGCCGAGGCATGGGGCGCACTCGCACTGTTCCAGCGTGGAGCGCGACCATCCTATCAAGCCGGCTTCGATGGCCGCGCCATGCCCGCTTCGCGCTCGATGGCGACGCCGATTTCGCGCACGCCGGGCAGTGCGCCGAGTTTCGCGACGCGCAGCTTTACGGCCTGCGCCCCGAAGTCGTCGAGAATGATCGCTGCCATCGCTTCGGCGAAACGCTCGAGCAGCACATGACCGTGGCCCTTGGCGAATTCGCGCAACCTCGCCACCACCGCGGCGTAATCGATTGCGTCGGCGAGCTCGCCCGTCTCGAACGGACGCGACGACGGCAGCGCGATGTCGAGATCGACGCGCAGCGTCTGCGCAAGCTCCCGCTCCCACGCGTAGACACCCACGATCGTCTCGATCCGCAGATCATGGATGAAGATCGTGTTCATCATCATGCGTGGTCACGCGATGGACAAGAGTCGGACGGGCAAGGCGCAGCATCGCGCAGCGATCGAGCAACGCAATTGGAGGGCGGGAACGGGTGCGGAAGAATCGCGCTACGCTACAATCCGCCGCGAACGTCATTGTATACCGCGCCGAACACCATCCTTCGTGCGACGGTCGTTCAGCGCGAACGCTTGATGCGCGAACATTCGTGAGGTTTCCCGTATGCTGCCCGCGCTTGCAGTCGTCGCCGGCGCCTACCTGATCGGCTCGATATCGTTCGCCGTGGTGGTGAGCCGCGCGTTCGGATTGCCCGATCCCCGCGATTACGGCTCGAGAAATCCCGGTGCGACCAACGTATTGCGCACCGGCAATCGGGCGGCGGCCCTGCTGACGTTGCTCGGTGACGGGATCAAGGGCTATGTCGCCGTGGTCGGCGCGCAGGTCCTTGCACCGCTCCTCGACGCTGCGGACTGGACCGTGCCGGCGGCGGCACTCGCGGTCTTCCTCGGTCACCTCTATCCGCTGTTCCATCGCTTCGCCGGAGGCAAAGGCGTGTCGACGGCCGCCGGTGTCGTGTTCGCTCTGCATTGGCCGCTTGGACTTGCGCTGACGCTCGTCTGGGCAGTCATGGCGCTTGGCTTTAAGATCAGCTCGCTGGCCGCGCTCACCACCTCGGTGCTGCTCCCGATCGGGATGTTCTACGCGTCAGGCGCAGGCGCCATCGCGTATGTCAGCGTCGTGATCGCGCTCCTGCTCTTCTGGAGGCACCGCGAGAACATTCGCCAGCTCCTTGCGGGCGAGGAGCGCACGATCGGCCGGTAGTGTCGCGAGCCAGAAGTTCCGCGGGCCAATTTCTGACCCGGGACACCAGAGTCATTGCAACGCCCAGCGCGGGCGCACCGAGAATCCGTAATCGCTGCGGAACTCGACGGCGTGCGTCGCATCGACATCGGCGCGGGCGTGGAGGAGCCGAAGCGCGGCCGTCATCGCGATCATCGCTCCGTTGTCCGTGCAGTACTTCGGCTCCGGAAAGAAGACCTCGGCCGCGCGCGCGGCGACCGCGTCGCGCAGGCGGCGCCGCAGCGCCGCGTTCGCGCCGACGCCACCCGCCACGACGAGCGTGCGCAGCCCGGTCGCATCGAGTGCGTGCAACGACTTCGCGACCAGCACGTCGGCGACGGCATCCTCGAATGCCCGTGCGATGTCGGCCTTGCCTGCCGCCGGAACGTTGCGGGCATCGCCGCTTCCCAGCGCGCGCGCGCGGAGCGCTACCGCGGTCTTCAGCCCGGAAAACGAAAAATCGAGGTTGCCGGAATCGAGCATCGGCCGCGGCAACACAACGGCGTCGGGGCGTCCATGCTCTGCAAGCTCGGCCAGCGCGGGCCCCCCCGGATAAGGCAGGCCCAGCAACTGCGCGGTCTTGTCGAACGCTTCGCCGGCAGCATCGTCCTGCGTCTCGCCAAGCAGTGAATAGCGGCCGACGTCCGCGACGTGAAAGAGCTGCGTATGTCCGCCCGACACGAGCAGCGCAACGAACGGAAACGTGGGCGCCGGTCGAGCGAGCAGCGGCGAGAGCAGATGACCTTCCATGTGATGGATGCCGATCACCGGCTTGCCCGTCGCGAATCCGAGCCCGCTCGCGATGCTTGCACCGACGAGCAGCGCGCCCGCGAGTCCCGGTCCTTGCGTGAACGCGATGGCGTCGATGTCGCGTACGCCGACACCGGCGCGCGCCAGCACGTCCTGCATGAGCGGGAGTACGCGGCGAATGTGGTCGCGTGACGCGAGTTCGGGAACGACGCCGCCGTACGGCGCGTGCATTGCAACCTGGGAGTGAAGCGCGTCGGCGACGAGCCCGCGCTCGGTGTCGTACAGCGCGATCCCGGTCTCATCGCACGAGGTTTCGATGCCGAGCACGCGCATCCGCCGCACTATACCGGCGCTTGCCAGTCGGTCGCGGCCGCTGCTATACTCGCTGATTGCCTTTATTGCCCGCTACCGCCTGCCAATGACCAGCGTTCGCGTTCGCGAGAACGAACCCTTCGAAGCCGCATTGCGCCGCTTCAAGCGCACGATCGAAAAGACGGGCCTGCTCACCGAATTGCGGGCACGCGAGTTCTACGAAAAGCCGACATCGGAGCGCAAACGCAAGAAGGCGGCCGCGGTCAAACGACATTACAAGCGGCTGCGCAGCCAGCAGCTGCCGCCAAAGCTCTACTGACTTCCGGCGCCCTTCGCCGGATACCTATCCAAGGGGCGAAGCGATTCGCCCCTTTTGCTATACGGATCTAGGGCCTGTTAACGCTATGGACGCGAACGCGAACGCGTGACTTCAGGTGCCAATCAAGACGGCCGACGAAGCGAAGACCGGGCGTCTTCGCAAGGAGAACAACGCAGAGTGGCGCCTGGAGCGCCCGTTCCCGTCGGGTTGCTGCCGAAAACGCCCAGCGCTGCGTTGCAAAGTCTCGTCCGGTACCCGACCCGCCTTCGCCCTCGCGCCTTGCGCTGAGCGTTTTCGGCCGTGCAACGCGTTCACGTCCGTAGCGTTAACAGGCCCTAGATGACGCTCAAGGACCGCATCACCGCCGACATGAAGGATGCAATGCGGGCGAAGGCATCCGCGCGGCTGTCCACGATCCGCCTGCTGCTCGCCGCGATCAAGCAACACGAGGTGGACGAGCGCAAGGCATTGTCCGATGCGGAAATCGTGGCCGTCATCGACCGCATGGTCAAGCAGCGGAAGGACTCGATCGAGCAGTTCGAAGCCGGCAATCGGCAGGACCTGGCCGACGCCGAGCGCGCCGAGCTCGCGCTGCTCGGGACGTACCTTCCCGAACGGATGTCGGATACCGAGATCGATCAGGCGATCGACAGCGCGCTGGACGCGGCCCGCGCTGCGGGCGTCACGGGCCCGGCTCTGCTCGGAAAGGTCATGGCCGCGCTGAAACCGCAGCTTGCCGGACGTGCGGAAATGAGCATGGTCTCGTCGAAGGTCAAGGCTCGCCTGACGTAGCCTGCGCGTTCACGGCTGTTTGCATTTCCGTCCCGGCCGCGTTCCCGTCGTCCGAAACTCGCCCGACGAACGTACGTCCGGCCTATACTTCCGGCGTTTCCCTGCCGTGTGGGAGCGCCCGCGACCGGCTCATCGGTCGCGCGGTGCCCTTGAACGCCGCTTCTGGGGGGCGTGGCGGGTCGGCCTCGATGCAATCGCGTTTCGGATCATGACGAAGGTTTCGCGGACGACAGCGCGCGCATGATTCCGAACGACTTCATCACCACGCTGCTTTCGCGCGTCGACATCGTCGATGTGATCGACCGCAGGGTGCCGCTCAGGAAGGCGGGCGCGAACTACCAGGCCTGCTGCCCGTTCCACGCCGAGAAGACCGCTTCGTTCACGGTGAGCCAGACCAAGCAGTTCTATCACTGCTTCGGCTGCGGCGCACATGGCACGGCCATTGGCTTCCTGATGGAGCACGACGGCAAGTCGTTCCCCGAAGCCGTCGAGACGCTCGCGCGCGATGCCGGTTTAGAGGTGCCTCGTGCCGACCCGGCCGGGGGGCGCGAACGCCGCGAGGAATCGACCGGTCTGGCCGAGCTGCTCCTCGAGGCTGCCAAGTTCTATCGCGCCCAGCTGAAGGACGCGCCGGAGGCGATCGCTTACCTGAAGCGCCGCGGCCTCACAGGCGCTATTGCGGCACGGTTCGGCGTGGGGTACGCGCCGGCCGGATGGCAGAACCTCGCCAAGGCGTTTCCTCGTTACGAAGAGCCCGCGCTCGAGGCCGCGGGACTCGTCGTCCGGGGCGAAGCGGGCAAGCGATACGACCGCTTTCGCTCGCGGATCATGTTCCCGATCCACGACAGCCGTGGACACGTGATTGGCTTCGGCGGGCGCGTGCTCGAATCGGGTGAGCCAAAATACCTCAACTCCCCCGAAACTGCCGTCTTCTCGAAGGGAAGAGAGCTCTACGGCCTGTATCTCGCTCGAAATGCCATTCGCGCGGCGAACCGCGTCCTGGTGGTCGAAGGCTATATGGACGTCGTGGCGCTTGCGCAGCATGACGTCGAACATGCCGTTGCGACGCTCGGCACGTCGACGACGCCCGTGCACGCGCAAAAGCTATTCAGGCTCGCCGACACGGTCGTCTTCTGCTTCGATGGCGATGCCGCCGGGCGCAAGGCCGCGTGGCGAGCGCTGGAAAACGCGTTGCCGGTGCTGAGCGACGGCAAGGAGGCCCGGTTCCTGTTCCTCCCGAACGGTCAGGATCCGGACGATTTCGTCCGTGCTCACGGCAAGGCGACGTTCGAGCGCGCCGTCGATTCCGCCACACCGCTCTCGGAATACCTGCTGACGGAGCTCGCAGCGCAGCACCCGCCGGCAACCGCAGAGGGACGTGCAGCCCTGGTGGCTGCGGCGCGGCCCCACCTCTTGCAGATCTCGGCGCCCGTTCTGCGGGCGCTCGTGCAGGGCCAGCTTGCCGAACTCGCCGGCCTCCCCGCAGACCAACTCCGTGTGTTGCTCGGATCTGCCGCTGCGGAGCGCGTCGGACGGTCCGCCTTTGCGTCGGGATCGCGCTCGCCACGCGGTCCCGCGCGAAGGCCTCCTTCGCTCGTGCGCTCGCTGCTGCAAGGCATACTGCTCGAGCCCGGACTTGCGCGGCGGCACGACCTTCCGCGCCCCGAGGGATCCGGTCCCGAGGCCGCCGCCTGGCGTGCGCTCGTTGACCATTGCGCAACGGCGACGAATGATCCGACTACGGCAAGCGTGCTGCAGTACTTTGCCGGCTCCGACCATGCCGAGGTGCTCGCAGACGTGCTGGCGTCGGCGGCCGACCAGGCCCTTTCCGCCGAGCAGGCGGAGACGCAGGTGCTCGCGGCCGCAGAACGATGGCGACACACCGAGGAGCAACGCGCGTTGCAGATGCTGCTCGCGCAGCCCCTCGATCAGATGAGCGCCGAAGAGCGAGAAACGCTGACGCGGCGTCTCAAGGCTTCGGCGGGCAGCAAGCCCGGAACTGCATGAAAACGAGCACCGCCCGGATAAGCACACGACGTCAGCGTCGAGCCGGCGCGACGCGTTTTAGGGATGCCGTCGACTTATTTTGCTACGGAAGCGGGTTATAATTTGAGGTTTTTCGCGCCGCCCCCATTCTTAATCGGACGGCGCGCCTTTGCACACGGAACGGCCCATGCGCCCGGATGCCCTGACGGGCGGCGCCGTACCGAACAAGGATGATCATGGTCAAGAAGCACGCCAAGCCCGCCCGCACGTCTCCCGCGGGGGGCAAAGCCAAGTCGGCAGCGAAGAGACGCCCAGCCGCCAAAACGCCGGCCAAGAAGGCGTCGCCCGCAGCGGCCAAGCGGCCGACCGCGAGGCGCCCGGCGTCGACGCCTGCGCGCAAACCGGCATCGAAAGCGCAACCGGCCGCGAAGCCGTCGCGCACCCCGGCGGCCAAGCCGAAGTCGCCGCCGCCGAAGTCGAAGCTGCTGACAAAAGCCACGACGGCTGGGCTTGGCGCAAAGCCGGACAAGCCGCAAGCCAAGATGCCGCCCGCTGTCGCCGCACCCGCGCCCAAGGGCGCACCTCCTCGCAAGCCGTCCGCCGGCGAGATCGCCGCCCGCATTGCGGGCAAGCGCGCCGAGGACGCTGCGCACAAGAAGGGACGCAACGGCAAGCATGCGGAAGTTGCGCCCCGTGAACTGACGCCGGCGGATGTCGAGGCGCGCAAGCGCCGCCTGAAGACGCTGATCGTGCTAGGCAAGGAGCGCGGCTACCTCACCTACGCCGAAATCAACGATCACCTCCCTGACGACATCCTCGACGCCGAGCAGATCGAGGGCATCATCTCGATGATCGGCGACATGGGCATCCAGGTGTACGACGAGGCTCCCGACGCCGAGACGCTGCTGATGTCCGAAACGACGCCGACGGTGCCGGCCGAGGACGTCGAGGAGGAAGCCGAAGCGGCCGCGTCGACGCTCGACTCCGAATTCGGGCGCACGACGGATCCGGTTCGCATGTACATGCGCGAGATGGGCTCGGTCGAGCTGCTGACGCGCGAAGGCGAGATCGAGATCGCGAAGCGGATCGAGGAGGGTCTGAAGCACATGATCCTCGCGATCTCCGCGTGCCCGATGACCGTCACGCAGATCCTCGATCTCGCGGACAAGATCGCCAAGGACGAGCTCAAGATCGACGACGTCGTCGACGGCCTGCTGGACTTCAACGAGCAGCTGACGCAGATCGAGGACGACAGCGACGACCTGGACGACGAGGAGGACGAGGCCGACCCCGGCGTCATCGAAAGCGAGAACCTCGAGCGGCTGAAGGTTGCTGCCCTCGAGCGCTTCGCCACGATTCGCAAGCTCTTCGCGCGGATGCTCGCCGTCCTGCAGAAGGAGGGGCACAAGGCGCCGAAGTATCTCGAGCTGCAACGCAAGATTTCCGGGGAGCTAATGCAGATCCGCTTCTCCGCGCGCATGGTCGAGAAGCTGTGCGACTCGGTGCGCAGCGAAGTCGACAACATCCGTCAACACGAGCGGAAGATCCAGGACCTCGTCGTCAACAAGGGCGGGATGCCCCGGCCCGACTTCATCAAGGCATTCCTGACGAACGAGACGTCGCTGCGGTGGATCGACCGCGAGGTCTCCGCGCATCACGGCTACAGCGAACAGCTCGCGAAGTACCGGCAGGCGATCGTCGAGCAGCAGCAGAAGCTCCTCGACCTGCAGACGCGCGTGATGATCCCGCTCAAGGATCTGAAGGAGATCAACAAGCAGATGTCCACGGGCGAGGCGAAAGCTCGCAAGGCGAAGCGCGAGATGACCGAGGCGAACCTGCGCCTCGTGATCTCGATCGCCAAGAAGTACACGAACCGCGGACTGCAGTTCCTCGACCTGATCCAGGAAGGCAACATCGGCCTGATGAAGGCCGTCGACAAGTTCGAATACCGGCGCGGCTACAAGTTTTCGACGTATGCGACGTGGTGGATCCGCCAGGCGATCACGCGCTCGATCGC
>JBKPOL010000182.1:0-8048 GCA_046733075.1 Pseudomonadota bacterium
GGTCACGACGGTGCTTGGTTCATGCCCGTCGCCCACAACGGTGCTCGTCGCGTCAGGGTCGGCGACGATGCCACTTCCTTCACGTGCGTCGGCACCGGCTGCATTCGGAATCGCTCCAGCGGAATGATGCGCACCTGCTCCATCAGAGTCCGCGAGGTCAGCGTCTGCTGCATCCGTCTTCCCACGACCTGCGTGCGTTGCGTCGCGAACCTGCGTGCGCGCGACGGCCTGGCCGTCCACTAGCGCGACCGCCGTGCTTCCCAGCGCATCGGCTTCGAGCGCCTCGTCGAGCCCGAGTGGCGAGGCGACGGCGTCCGGAACGCTTGCCGGTGGCGCATCCGACGAAGGCCAGACATCCACCACGTCCGTCAGCACGGGCAGATCCGACAGGGTATCGAGCGAGAGCGGATCTGCCGCGTCCGCGTTCGCCAGCCGGATGGGATCCACGTCCGAGCGCGCCGCGTCGGGAAGGATGATCGTCGGCGCCAATGCCGCGTTCCGGTCCGCGAGAACGTCCGTCAACGTGGGCGGCCCTTCACCCTTGTCCCTGCCGCGCTTTCGATTGCGCCGCATCAACGCGTCAGCTTGCTCGAGCAGTTCACGCGCGGTGGGCATGGGGCGTCACCGTCACTCGCGCTCCGTCCAGTCGTGCTGGCGCAGTTCGTAACCGCGCTCGCGATAGAACCTGAACCGCGCGCGACCCGCGACGATCTGCGCCTCGTCCGATGAAACAACCTCGGCCAGCCGTTCGAAACGACTGAAGAATGGGGGCGGTTCGGGATGCAGGTTGAGCAGGACGGCCGCCGGACCCCTGTGCTCGAGGCGCTCGTCGATCCAGATGGGCGTTTCGCTTGCGATTGCGCTATCCATGCGACAGTGCGGCAGAAAGGACAGCGGCGGATCGAGCCACAACAGTCGATCGAGCGCGTGCGCGGTTTCCGCGTCGGGAGCCAGCACGCGGACGCTGCCATGAGTCCGATACGCCTTGGCGATGATGCGCGCGGCGAGCTTCAGCGGCTGCGCTACGTGTGTGAAGAAATCGATTTGCGTCATGTGGAGCGTGCGCGGCCCGGCTCTGAAGAAGTCCGCTAAGCCGGCGTCTCGTTGGCGAGAAGCCAGGTGGCGAGCATCGGCACCGGACGGCCCGTCGCGCCCTTGTCCTTGCCTTCCTTCCACGCAATGCCGGCGATGTCGAGATGCGCCCAGTCGAACTTGCGCGCGAACCGTGAAAGAAAGCAAGCCGCTGTGATGCTGCCGCCTGCCCGCCCCGCAACATTCGCGAAATCCGCGAAGTTGCTCGCGAGCCCTTCCTGATAGTCGTCCCACAGGGGCATCTGCCAGCCGCGGTCGTAGGCGTCGTCGCCTGCGGCTAGCAACGCGCGCGCAAGCGGGTCGCTGTTGCTGAACACGCCACTCGCCACGTGACCGAGCGCAATCACCATCGCACCCGTCAACGTCGCGATGTCGACCACGGCCTGCGGCTCGTATCGCTCGGCATAGGTGAGCGCATCCGCGAGGATCAGCCGTCCCTCGGCGTCGGTGTTCAGCACTTCGACTGTCTGTCCGGACATCGACTTCACGATGTCCCCCGGCTTGGTTGCGCGGCCGGACGGCATGTTCTCGCAGGCCGGAATCAGGCCGACAACGTTCAGCTTCGACTTGAGCTCGGCGATCGCGCGGAGGGTACCGAGGACGGACGCGGCGCCGCACATGTCAAACTTCATCTGGTCCATGTCGCCGGCCGGCTTGATCGAAATGCCGCCTGTGTCGAACGTGATGCCCTTGCCGACGAGCACCAGGGGCCGCTGTTTTTTTACCGCCTGCTCGTACTCGAGAATGATGAACCGGGGCGGCTCTTCGCTTCCTTGCGTGACGGACAGGAACGAGCCCATGCCGAGGCCCTCGATTTCCGCGCGATCGAGGACACGAATTTTGAGATCCGGAAACTCCTTGCCTAGTTCCTGTGCCCGTTCGGCGAGATAGCGCGGCGTGCAGACGTTGCCGGGCAGGTTACCGAGGTCCTTGGCCAAGTCCATACCGTGTGCAATGGCGAGTCCCCTGGCCGCGGCGGTTTCACCCGCCGTGAGATCGGAGCGTTGCGGCACGGACAGCGTGAGCTTCCGGAGCGGGCGGCGCACTTCCGTCGGCTCGCTTTTCATCTGCTCGAACCGGTAAACGGAATCCATGGCGACCAGCACCGCGTGCTCGACGCGCCAGGCGACTTCACGCCGCTTGACCTTTTCCTCCGTCAAGTAAATGACGGCCTCGTACGACCCGGTTTCGTTCAGGAGCTTGACGGCGCTCTTGATCGCCTGGCGGAATTCCTTGTCGCGGAAATCGCGCTCCTTGCCGAGGCCGATAAGCAGCACGCGGTCGGCAAGCGTGCCGCGCACACTGTGAAGCAAGAGGGTCGTGCCGAGCTTTCCCTCCATGTCGCCGCGCCGGATGATCTCGCTTACGTACCCGTTGGACGCGCGGTCGATCAATTCCGCGGAAAGCGACAGCTTCCGGTTGTCGAAAACGCCGACGACCACGCAGGCACTGCGCTGCTTCTCGGGGCTGCCGCTTTTTATGGTAAATTCCATCGGACTCCTCGGTTTTGGTCCCTGCCGTTTTTGTGCTTCAAAGGCGTCATCCGCGCCCATTATCGGCAAATCGCCGTAAAAAAGTCAAAATTTTCCCGACGTCATGATTTTCCGGCGTAGCCTGGTCCGCGAGTTGACCGCTACGGCGGTCGGACTGTTCCTCGTCCTGCTCGCCATCCTCTTCACGAATCTGGTGCTGCGGCTGCTGGGCCGTGCGGCCGGCGGCAGCGTGGCGCCGGACGGCATCCTGGCGCTGCTCGGGTTCAACGCGCTGTTTTACTTCAATATCCTGCTGTCGGTCGCGCTGTTTCTGACGGTGCTGCTGACGCTTTCGCGCTGGTATCGGGATAGCGAGATGATTGTATGGTTCACGTCAGGTCAGTCGCTGACTGCCTGCCTGCGCCCGATCATGCTGTTCGCCGCGCCATTTCTGATTGCGATCCTCGCATTGTCGCTGTTCCTCTCGCCGTGGGCGGAACTGCGCAAGATCGAGTTTGAACGGCAACTCGAGTCGCGCGATGATATCGCCGTGGTCACCCCCGGCCTGTTTCGCGAGTTTGCTAGGGCAAACCTGGTTGTGTTCGTTGAAAGCATCAACCCGATCACCAACACGGTACAAAACGTCTTCCTCCATTCCGTGGAGGACAAGCAGGATGCGACGACGGTTGCTGCGCGAGGCAAGCTCGAGGACATGCCGAACGGCGACCGATTCCTCGTGCTCGAGCACGGGCGGCGCTACCAGGGCATGCCGGGAGCTGCTGACTACCGCGTCGTCGAGTTCGAACGCCTCGGCCGCCGCATCGAGCCGAATGAGGTCCGAGAGTTGCCGACCTCCAGCAAGGCAATGCCGACGCCGGCGCTGCTTCTCGCGGACGGGCGGGTCGAGCGCGCCGAGCTCTTCTGGCGGATTTCCGTGCCGGTCTCGGCGTTAATGCTGACGCTCCTCGCCGTGCCGCTCGCATACGTGAATCCGCGAATGGGACGCTCGTTCAATCTCGTCGCGGCGGCGTTCCTTTACATGCTCTATAGCAACTGTCTGAACATCGTGCAGAGCATGATCGCGCAAGGCCGCCTGGAGCTGTGGGCCGGGCTCCTGCTGCCCCACGCGATTGCGCTGCTCGTCGTCGTGCTGCTGTTCCATCAGCAGCTCTCGGTAAGCGGCCTTTTTGCCCGGTCCGCCACTGTTCCCGCGCCGGCATGACGCACACGCGTTTCGGTCGTGTGCAGGACGCGCCAGGGCGCGCATAGCCGCCTGACTGCGCAATGAAGACCCTGCAGCGCTACATCGGCCGGGACGTGCTATTCGCGACGCTCCTGATCTTCGGCGCGCTGCTCGCGCTGTTCGCGTTCTTCGATCTCATCCACGAGCTCGGCGATGTGGGGCGCGGCGACTACACGATCAGCCGTGCGCTGCTGTTCGTGACGCTGAACCTGCCGTCGAGGCTCTACGAGCTTTTCCCGGTTGCCGCGCTGATTGGCACGCTCTTCGCGATCGCCCAATTGGTGGCAAACTCGGAATACACGGTGATGCGGGCCTCCGGCATGTCCCTCGCTCGCGTCGGATGGGCGGTGTTGCGCGTCGGCATTCCTCTGGCCGCCGCCACATTCCTGGCGGGTGAATACGTTGCCCCGCCGGCGGAGCGCGTCGCGCAAACCGTACGGACGTCGAGCGACTCCTCGCGCGTGGTGGCGCAGCAGTTCGAGTCCGGATTCTGGTTCAAGCAGGACCTGACGTTCGTGAACATCCGCACGGTACTCGCCGACATGACGCTCTCAGGCGTACGGATGTACGAATTCGGGGAGGATCTGCGCCTGAAGGTCGTACGCGTCGCGCAATCGGGAACGTTCGCCGGCAACGGTCAATGGAAGCTCGAGAACGTTCGCTCGACGGAGATCGAATCGAACGCCACACGGGTGACGACCCAGCCCGTTTTCATGTGGTCAACGGTGCTGCGGCCCTCGATCCTCAACGTCTATCAGGTGGCGCCCGAGCGCCTGGAGATCGGCGCGCTCTACGACAACATCCGCGTGCTCGGCAACAACGCCCAAAAGACGTCCCGCTTCGAGATCGCGTTCTGGAACAAGGTCTTCTACCCGCTCGCCGTTCTGGTGATGATGGTACTGGCGCTGCCCTTCGCCCATTTTCAGCGCCGCCAGGGTGGCGTCGGGTTCCGCATCTTCACCGGAACGATGATCGGATTGTCGTTTTTCCTGCTCGGCCGCCTGTTCTCGAACCTTGGCGTGCTGAACGACTGGCCACCTCTCTTTTCGGCCGTGTTCCCGCTCGCCTTCTTCACCGTGCTCGCCGTGGCGATGCTCTGGCGCATCGAGCGGCGCTAGCCGGCGATCCATCGAAACGGCCTGCCCGGGCGGGACGCCAAGCGCCGGTCGATCCAGAAACAAAAGCCCCGCGTGCTGCGCGGGGCTTTCGCTCAATTGAGTGCGCGGATGCTACGCGGCTTGAGCCACCGGCTCCACGTTCGCATATTTGTGCTGTAGCTCGCCCTTGACGCGGAACGTCACCCGTCCGTCGACGAGTGCGTAAAGGGTATGGTCCTTGCCGACGCCCACATTGACGCCCGGATGGATACGCGTGCCGCGCTGACGTACGATGATGCCGCCCGCACGAATTGCTTCGCCACCGTAGACTTTCACGCCCAGCCGCTTGGACTCGGAGTCGCGTCCGTTGCGTGAACTGCCGCCTGCTTTCTTGTGTGCCATGAGTTAAAGCTCCTCAGCCGACGATCGCATTGATCTGAAGCTCGGTGAAATTCTGCCGATGCCCCTGATGCTTCTGATAATGCTTGCGTCGGCGCATCTTGAAGATCCGGACCTTTTCGCCGCGACCATGGGCGACGACCGTCGCCGTGACGGTTGCGCCCACAACCATCGGTTGACCAAGGCGAATGTTCTCGCCCTCGCCCACCATCAGCACCTGGTCCAGAACGACTTCCGCGCCCACGTCCGCCGGTATCTGTTCTACCTTGAATTTTTCGCCGGGGGCGACCTTGTACTGCTTGCCGCCGGTTTTTACGACCGCGTACATGAGTGGTACTCCTGTTGTTCGGGGCTGGAACTTCGCCCCGCCTGTTTGCCGCGAGTAGGAACCCGCCACGCCCGCGCGCGACGACACGCGAGACATACGCGGAAAGCCTTGGATTATAACGTCTTTCTCGAAACGTGCGCAAGCGGCTCAATGCGCATTCCAGCCACGGAGCAGGCACGGATGAGCGCTACGTCGACTTCGGTAGAATGGACCCGCTTGTCGCGCTGACGCGAATGCTTTGCATTTCGCGCCCCGTTTTGCACCATGATTCCCTGCGGACTCCTGCTTCGACCGCCCGTTCGTGACGCTCGACTTCCTGAATCCCGTGATCGCGGACGACATGGCCGCGGTCGATCGTGTCCTGCGCGAGAGTCTCAAATCCGACGTCGTGCTCATTCGACAAGTCGCCGACTACATCATCGGCGGGGGCGGCAAGCGACTTCGACCGGCGCTGCTACTGCTTGCGGCAAGTGCCTGCGGATATGCCGGGCGCGATCATCACACGCTCGCCGCAGCGATCGAGATGATCCACACAGCCACGCTGCTGCACGACGATGTCGTCGACGAGTCGCAGCTGCGGCGCGGCCACGCGACCGCAAATGCCCAATTCGGCAATCCTGCTTCCGTACTGGTCGGCGACTTCCTGTACTCCCGTACGTTCCAGCTGATGGTCAGCATAAATCGGATGCGCGTTTTGTCGATCATCGCGGACGCAACCAACCTCATCGCCGAGGGCGAAGTGCTCCAGTTAATGCACGCGGGAGATGTCGCGCTCGACGAGGCGGCGTACTTCGCGGTCATCGAGCGCAAGACCGCGAAGCTGTTCGAGGCGGCCGGTCGACTGGGCGGCGTGCTTGGCGGCGCATCACCGGAATGCGAAGACGCGCTTGCGCGCTACGGCATGCATCTCGGCACCGCGTTCCAGATCATGGACGATGTGCTCGACTACTCGGGCGAAGCGGCGGAGATCGGCAAGAATCTGGGCGACGATCTTGCCGAAGGGAAGATGACGCTCCCGCTGATTCGCGCCGTTTCGGTGGGAACGCCGGAGGAAGCCGCGACTATTCGACATGCTGTAGCAGGGGGCGGTCTCACCGATTTCGCACCGGTCCTGGCGGCACTGCATCGAACAGGCGCGTTGGCGTATGCGAGGTCACGCGCGCAAGCCGAAAGCGATGCAGCGATGCAAGCGATCACCCGGCTGCCGCCCTCGGCAGCCGGAAGCAGTCTGCTACAATTGGCGACCTTCGCGGCGCAGCGTACGTTCTAAATCCCGAGCGCCGTCGACACCGCCTTCTCTGCCGCCTTGCATCACTTCGACGGCACGACGACGGCACACGGGGTGTAGCTTAGCCTGGTAGAGCGCTACGTTCGGGACGTAGAGGCCGGAGGTTCAAATCCTCTCACCCCGACCAAAAAAGCGGTGCTAACTATTTGCCGTTCTCCCAAATAGTCCGGTTGCATGGCTCATGCCGGTCCACTTTCTATTGCACCGGGAATAAAACCCGCGCACGGCAGGTCTTGGCAACCAACCACCGAGAACTGCCTTGTCCGACGTCAAACGTTTCGAGGCGCTGGTCCTGCCGCACCTCGATTCCGCCTACAACCTGGCCCGCTGGCTGACCCGCGATAGCCAGGACGCGCAGGATGTCGTCCAGGATGCGTGCGTGCGCGCGCTCAAGTACCTTGGATCGCTGGAACGCAGCGATGCGCGCGCCTGGTTCCTGACGATCGTGCGGAATGCGTTCTACGACTGGGTGGGCCGGAACCGTCCTGGGGAGATCGTCCATGACGAAGAGGCCGTCGATGCTGCGGTCGACACCAGGAGCTCGAGCCCCGAACAAGCGGCCGTGCGGACCGCGGAGTTGCGTGCGTTGTCGGATGCCGTCGCCGCGTTACCTGTGCAATACCGGGAAGTGCTGATCCTGCGCGAGCTCGAAGAGCTTTCGTACAAGGAAATCGCCTCGATTGCGGAGATACCCATTGGCACCGTCATGTCCCGCCTCGCGCGGGCCCGGGCACTGCTTCAGCGCTCGCCGCTGCTGCACGCTATCCGAGGACAGGCCACCAGGAGCGCGTCATGAATTGCAACGATGCCGGTGTGCTGATCGCCGCCTATGCCGACGGCGAAACCGACCGTGCGCGCACCCGCTCGATCAAGACCCATCTCGTGAGCTGTCGTGATTGCGCGGCCAAATACGAGGAGCTGGTCGTGCTCCGCGACCGTATTCGTCGAGAAGTCCCGCGTTATTCGGCACCCCCCGCACTTCGGGCCAACGTGCTCGCATCGCTTGACAGCGCGCGACAGGCTGCGGCGGCTCGTCCGCGGATAACCCTCGATCGGTGGCGGTGGCTCACGGGCGGTGCGTTGGCCGGCTGCGCGGCCACCGTTCTGGCATGGTTCATCGGCACGGCGA
>JBKPOL010000183.1:0-2950 GCA_046733075.1 Pseudomonadota bacterium
CTCGCCGAAGATCAGCGCGGCTGACGGCTCTCCGTAGGGCGTGCGGATGACCTCGCGGTGCTTGACCGCAAGCGTCGACAGCCGGGTGAGGCCGGTTCCCCCGATAATGGCGAGCATGGAACTTGCTTTGTCCGCGGATCAGTCGTTGGGCGGCGTAGTGCGTGGTATACCGGACACACCGGGTGGGGCCAAAACAGGCGATCCCGCTTTCCGAGCCACGCCAACTCATGACAACATCATAGCCGCCGCCCGATGGCGCGGGGCGCCATCATTCTAGCCCGGAAAGGCAGGCATGTACCTCGACCGACTCTTCAAGCTGATGGCCGACAAGCAGGCGTCGGACCTCTACATCACCGCCGGCGCGCCGATCAACATCAAGGTCAACGGCGTCGTGCATCCGGTGTCGAGCCAGACGATGGACGTGGAAACGGTGCGCCGCATCGCGTATGACCTGATGTCGAAGGAGCAGCAGCGGGAGTTCGAGAACGAGCGGGAGATGAATCTCTCGCACCTCGACCGCGCCGTCGGCAACTTCCGGATCAACATCTTTCGCCAGCGCGGTTCCATCGCGCTCGTCATCCGCTACGTGCGCAACAGCGTACCCCCGTTCGAGGCGCTGAAGCTTCCTCCGGTACTACTCGATCTCGTGATGGCGAAGCGCGGATTGGTGCTGATTGCTGGTGCCACCGGTTCGGGCAAGTCGACCACGCTTGCCGCGATGATCGATCATCGCAACACGAGCACGACCGGACATATCCTAACGATCGAGGACCCGATCGAGTATCTGTTCGAACATCGGCAGAGCCTCGTCAACCAGCGCGAAATCGGGGCCGACACACACAGCTACCACCTGGCGTTGCAGAATGCGCTCCGCGAGGCGCCGGATCTCATCATGATCGGGGAAATTCGCGACAAGGAGACGATGCAGGCGGCCCTTCTCCACACGCTGACCGGTCACCTGTGCCTTTCGACGATCCACGCCAACAACAGCTATCACGCGCTGTCGCGGATCATCAACCTGTTCCCTCATGAATCGCGCTCCGCGGTGCTGTCCGACTTGTCGATCGGGCTACGCGCGATCGTGTCGCAG
Source organism: Pseudomonadota bacterium (assembly GCA_046733075.1). GTDB lineage: Bacteria > Pseudomonadota > Gammaproteobacteria > Burkholderiales > Casimicrobiaceae > VBCG01. The sequence goes on from JBKPOL010000183.1 coordinate 1,091, forward strand.
CGGCTCGTTCGCAACGTGGACGGCGGTCTGCAGCCCGCGGTCGAGATCCTGCTCAACACGACGTTGATCGCCGAGCTCATCAAGAACGGTGAATTCACGCAGATCAAGGAAGCGATGGAGCAGTCCCTCTATCCGGGCTCGCAAACGTTCGAGCAGTCGCTCTGCAAGCTGTATCTGGATGGTCGGGTGAGCTACGAGGAAGCGATGATCGCCTCCGACTCGTCGACGAACCTCGCCTGGCTCATCAATCAGAACGCGCCGAGCTCACGGGTCGATGTGGAGACGGGCGAACGAAGAATGCCGAGCGCCGATTTCGGGAACATGACGATCAACCCGGAGATGCTCGAACGCTCCAACTAACTGGTCACCTTTCGCGGAAGAGCGCTGAGTCGGCCCCCACGGCGTGGCGGCCTGACAGTCCCCGTTTGCTACCATCGTTCGATGGATACTGCTGCCACGCCGACGCTGGCACTCGCGTGTGAGCTGATCGCCCATGCGTCGCTGACGCCGGACGACGCCGGATGCCAGCCGATCCTTGCGGCGCGGCTCACGGCGCTCGGCTTTCGATGCGAGACGCTTCGTTTCAATGGCGTGACGAACCTGTGGGCGCGTCTCGGCGACGCACCTCCGGTCGTCTGTTTTGCCGGCCATACGGATGTCGTGCCGACCGGACCACCCGACGCGTGGCATAGCGATCCGTTCGTCCCGACGCTGCGTGACGGGTTCCTGTATGGGCGCGGGGCCGCGGACATGAAGGGTTCGCTCGCCGCGTTCATCGTTGCGGTCGAAGCCTTTCTCACCGAAGGACGCCCCAGCGGATCGATTGCGTTGATGATCACCTCCGACGAGGAGGGTCCGTCGGTCGACGGAACCGCGCGAGTCGTCGACAAGCTCGAGCGTGAGCAGGAACGGATCGACTACTGTGTCGTCGGAGAACCGTCCTCGGTCGTGAAGCTCGGCGACATGATCAAGAATGGTCGGCGCGGGACACTCTCCGGCACGCTGTGCGTGAAAGGCGTCCAGGGGCACATCGCGTATCCGCACCTTGCGCGCAATCCGATCCATCTCGTTGCCCCAGCGCTGACCGAGCTTGCGGCGCTCCGGTGGGACGACGGCGACGCTTATTTTCCACCGACGACGTTTCAATGCTCGAACATTCATGCGGGCACCGGCGCGACGAATGTCATTCCCGGCACGCTCGAGCTGTTCTTCAATTTCCGTTATTCGCCGCAAAGTACGCGCGCATCGCTGACGGCGCGGCTGGAATCGGTGCTGAGCGCCCACGATCTCGATTACGAGCTCGCCTGGACCGGTCATGGCGAACCGTTTCTCACGTCGAAGGGTCGCCTCGTAAACGTTGCCAGCGACGTCATTCGGAGCGAAACCGGCGTCGTGCCCGAGCTGTCGTGCACCGGCGGCACGTCAGACGGCCGCTTCATCGCGCGCATCTGTTCCGAGGTCGTCGAGATCGGGCCGGTGAACGAATCGATCCACAAGCTGAACGAACGCGTTTCCACGGCGGACCTGGAGACGCTCGCGACGATCTATCGCCGGATTCTTGAACGCCTGCTCGCACGATGAACCCGCCGCCGGAACTCGAGACGCTGCGCGACTGGCTCCGCTACGCCGTGTCGCGCTTCAATCACGCGCACCTGGCGTTCGGACACGGCTCCGCCGACGCGTACGACGAGGCCGCCTACCTGTTGCTGCACACGCTGCATCTGCCGCTCGATCGGCTCGATCCCTTCCTGGACGCGCGGATCACCGCCGGCGAGCGGAGCGAAATCGCGGCGTTGCTCAATCGCCGCGTCGACGAGCGCGTTCCGGCAGCTTATCTGACGCGCGAAGCGTGGCTCGGCA
>JBKPOL010000184.1:0-4544 GCA_046733075.1 Pseudomonadota bacterium
CGCCGACATGGCGGTGACCTACGGACGCTACCGCGAGACCGACCACGCCGCCGCGACGCACGACGGCTATTACGCGCATCTATGGCTGCGCGATGCGGGAGGCCGCTGGCAGCTCGCGTACGACATCGCCGTTCCCGCGGGATAAAGCGGCGGGCGCCGGCAGTCCCCCGCGGAATAGCGGCCGCTTCACGGTTGTTTGCCCGCCATGACGCAGCTGTCGTTCCGGGAGGTCTCATGAGACGGTTCGCAATCAGCATCGGCTTTGCGTTCCTCGCGGCGTTTTTCACGCCTGCGCAAGCCGCATTTCATTTGTTTCGCATCGATCAGGTGTATTCGAACGCCGACGGCAGCGTCCAGTACGTGGTGATGCGCGAAAACAGCGGCTCCAACTTTGAGAACTTCTGGTCGACCGGCGCCTCACTGCGGGCGACACCGACCGGAGGTACAGCGCGGATCATGCCGTTCACAACCGACTTGCCGTCGGCCGAAACGGCGAGTCGAAGCGTGCTGATCGCGACGCCCGGCTTCGCGGCGCTCAAGCTCGTCACGCCCGATTACATGATTCCCCCCGGCTTCATCCCGGTTGGCGGCGGTACGCTCAATTACTCGAACTTCGATCAGATCGCGTTGCCGGCGCTCCCCACCGACGGCGCGACCGCCGTGGACCACAATGGGAGTTCCGTTCCGGCCACGCCGAAAAATTTCAAGGGGGATACGGCAACGTTGACGCCAAGCGCCCCGACGCGACCTGATCTGGACCAACACGGCCTCACGGGATCGTGGTACGAAGCGGCAACGAGCGGGCAGGGGATCGAGCTCGAAATTTTTCCGAATCACGTTGCGCCCGGCACTGCACTCGCACAGGGCGCGTGGTTCACATTCGAAGGCGCGCCCGCCGGCGGCGCCGATCGCCAGCGGTGGTTCACGTTCGTCGGCAACGCGCAAAGCGGGGCAACGAGCGTTCCCGTCACGATCTATCGCAACACCGGCGGCAACTTCAACGCGGCTCCCGTCACGAATCCAACTGCCGTGGGCACGGGCTCACTTGCGTTCACCGATTGCAACAACGGCACGCTCGACTACACGTTCTCGGACGGCAGCGGCCGCGCGGGCTCGATACCGCTGACGCGCCTCACAATGAACGTCACGTGCACGGTGGGGTCCGCGCCGCCGACGAATGGGGACTTCGCGCTGTCCGGAAACTGGTTCAACGCGAGCACGTCGGGGCAAGGTTTCGTGTTCGATGTCAACCCGTTGTCGCGCGCCTTCTTCCTCACCTGGTACACGTACGCGCCGGGCGGTCAGGCGGCTGGAGCCGCCGGGCAGCGCTGGTTCACCGGCCTCGCGTCGAATTTCACCCCGGGCGCCCGCACGATCCCGCTTACGCTGTACGAAACGACCGGCGGCTTGTTCGATCAGGTCACCAATCCGCTTCCCCAATCGACCGCGGTGGGAACCGGCACGGTAACCTTCGCGAGTTGCAGCAATGCATCGTTCCAGTTCACCTTCACCGGCGGCAGCAGCACAGGCGCGTCCGGCACGATCCCCCTGACGCGGATCGGGCCCGTGCCTGCAGGATGCGTGGTCGCCGTCGATTCCACTTCGATGCCGCCGCCCGGCATGTGCACGCCCGGACCGTATGGCCAGGGCTGCCCGCCGTGACTGTGTGTCCTACCGATGCGTGAAGCGAAAATCCACGGCAGGCGCGCGACCGCCAACGATGTCGGCAAGGGCACGACCCGAGCCGCACGCCATGGTCCAGCCGAGCGTGCCATGGCCGGTATTGAGGAAGAGGTTGCGATAGCGCGTCTTGCCGATCAGGGGCGCGTTCGACGGCGTCGCCGGACGTAGCCCGGTCCAGTACCGGACGCTGTCGCGTTCGCCCGCATCGGGAAAGAGCTCGAACGTGCGAGTGGTCAGCGCTTCGCAGCGCGTCGGATTGAGCGACGTGTCCCAGCCGTTCAGCTCGGCCGTGCCGGCGACGCGCAAGCGCGAGCCGAGCCGCGTCAGCACGATCTTCCATGCGAAATCGGTGAGGGAAACGGTAGGCGCGCCGCCATGCGCGCCGATGTCGATCGTGGCCGAATAACCTTTGGCGGGATAGATGTTCGCCGGGACATGGATCGGCGCCAACAGGAACGGACTGTAACTGCCGAGCGCCATCACGTAGGCGTCGGCGGCGAGCGTCGCGAAGCGTCCGTCGTGGATCACCCGCACCCCGTCGATCCGATCGCCGCTCGGTGACACCGCCTGGATCTCCGTGTCCCACGCGAACGTGACGCCGCGCTCACAAGCAAGACGCGCAAGCTCCGTCGTGAAGCGCTGCGCGTCTCCGGACTCGTCGGTCGCGGTGAAGATGCCTCCAGCGAGCTGGTCGCGGCATTGTGCGAGCGCCGGTTCGATGGCGATGCACGCTTCCACCGACTTGACGTCGCGATCGCAACCGTACTCACGCATCAGTCCAGCAGCCTCGACACCCCGTTCAAACTCGTGCGCATCGGTGTAGAACTGAAGGATGCCGCGCTCGAGATGATCGTACTGGACGTTCGTTTCGGCGCGCAGCGCCTTCAGGCAATCCCGCGAATAGAGCGCCAAGTTCAGGCACTGGATCGTGTTGCGTCGCGTGCGCGACGGCAGGCATTCGAGCAGGAATTGCAGACCCCAACGCCATTGCCGCCAATCCAGGCGCGGCCTGAACAGCAGCGGCGCGTCGTCGCGCGCGAGCCATTTGAGGATCTTGAGAGGTGCGTCCGGGTTGGCCCACGGCTCCGCGTAGGACGCCGAGATCTGCCCGCCGTTCGCGAACGACGTCTCGAGTGCGGCCGCAGGCTGGCGGTCCACGATCGTGACGTCGTGGCCGTCTTGGGCGAGATACCACGCGGACGTGACGCCGACGACACCACCGCCGAGCACGAGTATGCGCATCAGCGACGTGTCATGCGGGTGCCCCGAACCTGCGGCTTGCCTCGCTGACCGGTGCGTTCGCAAGCGACGCCTCGGCCCGCGCGATGCACTCGTTGCAGTGCGTGACGATCGGTGCGCGCGCGCAGCACGAGGACTACGCGAATGCCTCTGTCGGCGCGGCCGCATCCCGCTCCGCCGCTTCCGCGACGGGCACACAGTTGCAGAACAGGTTTCGGTCGCCGTAGACGTTGTCCACCCGCGCGACGGGACACCAATACTTGGCCTCCTCAACGCTCGCCAGGGGATATGCCGCCTCGCGCCGACTGTATCGGTGGTCCCAGCGATCGGCGCAAATGGCCGCAGCGGTGTGCGGCGCGTGCTTCAGTGGATTGTCGTCGCGATCGAATGCGCCCGCCTCGATTTGCTGCACTTCTTGGCGTATCGCGATCATCGCGTCGATGAAGCGGTCGAGCTCGTGCTTCGATTCGCTCTCGGTGGGCTCGACCATCAGCGTGCCCGTGACCGGAAAGCTCATCGTCGGCGCGTGGAAGCCGTAATCGATGAGCCGCTTCGCGACATCCTCCACCTCGATGCCGGCGAGCGCCTTCAGCGGCCGCAGATCGAGGATGCATTCGTGCGCGACGAGCCCGCGAGCGCCGCTGTACAGGACCGGGTAATGCGGCGAGAGGCGCCTCGCGACGTAATTCGCGGCGAGAATCGCACTCTCGGTCGCCGCGCGAAGTCCGGTGCCGCCCATCATCGTGATGTACATCCAGGAGATTGGCAGGATCGACGCGGACCCGTACGGCGCGGCCGTGACGGCACCAATGCCGCTTTCGTCCCGGCACAGGTAGCGGTGACCGGGAAGGAACGGCGCGAGGTGCGACTTGCACGCGACCGGCCCCACGCCCGGGCCGCCGCCGCCGTGCGGAATGCAGAAGGTCTTGTGCAGGTTCAGGTGCGAGACGTCGGCCCCGAACCGGCCGGGTGCCGCGAGACCGACGAGCGCGTTCAGATTGGCGCCATCGACGTATACCTGGCCGCCATGCGCGTGAACGATTTCGCACAAGCGAACGATGCCAGGCTCGAATACGCCGTGCGTCGACGGATAGGTCACCATGATCGCCGCAAGCGCACCGTGGTGCTGCTTCGCCTTCGCTTCCAGATCCGCGAGATCGACGTTCCCGTCGCGGTCGCACGCGACGACGACGATCTTCATCCCCGCCATCTGCGCCGACGCCGGATTCGTGCCGTGCGCGGACGACGGGATCAGGCATACGTCGCGATGCGCGTCGCCGCGACTCGCGTGATAGGCGCGGATCATCAGCAGGCCCGCGTACTCGCCCTGCGATCCCGCGTTGGGCTGGATCGACACCGCGTCGTAGCCGGTGACTGCGCAAAGCATCGCTGAGAGCTCATGGACGAGCTCGCGATAGTCCTGCGTCTGGTCGGGCGGCGCGAACGGATGCAGCGCCGAGAACGCGGGCCAGGTCACGGGCAGCATCTCCGACGTGGCATTCAGCTTCATCGTGCACGATCCGAGCGGAATCATGGCGCGATCGAGCGCGATGTCGCGATCGGCGAGCCGCCGGAGATAGCGCAGCATCTCGGTTTCACTGTGGTAGCGATTGAAGGTCGGA